>JAGHSL010000016.1 GCA_018065885.1 Candidatus Limimorpha equi | reverse complement strand
GTCAATTCGCCATTGGCTCTTGTCTGCTCGAAATTAGCCTGGACAAACTGTTGTCCGACATACTTAGCCCTGCTCTGGTCGACAGGATGGGCGTTGACCATACCGATGCCAAGAACCAAGGCAAGCATACTCATCAAATACTTTTTCATAGTGTGATAAATTGAAATTTTTAATTGTGTTTCCTTTACATATAGTTTAAGCGGGCAAATTTATGAAAAAATGGAATATCTCAAGCAAGTTTAGTGCCAATTTAGAATGAAAATAGTTCAAAATGGTTCAAATGCGCTTCGCGTGGAAGAAAAACGTTCAAAACGCTTTGCATAATTAGGAAGTGATTTGAACAATTTTCCCGCAATTTTGAATGGTTCAAAAGCGCTTCGCGCGGAAGAAAAACGTTCAAAACGCTTTGCATAATCAGGAAGTGATTTGAACAATTTTTGCGCAATTTTGAACCATTTTATTGTCAATCAAAGAAAAAGTCGTACTTTTGCACCCGGAAACCACGGGATGGTTTTAGTTAATTCATTAAAAATCAACTTTAAACATTAAATTATGCCAGCAAAAATCAGATTGCAAAGACATGGCAAGAAAGGTCAGCCTTTCTATCACATCGTAATTGCCGACTCTCGTTCACCACGTGATGGTAAGTTCATTGAGAAAATAGGCACTTACAACCCAATCACCGACCCAGCTCAAATCAACATCAAGTTCGACAGAGCTTTGTATTGGTATTCAGTCGGTGCTGTCCCGACAGACACAGTCCGCTCACTGCTTTCAAAAGTCGGCGTCATGATGAAGTATCACCTGATGCGCGGTGTCCAGAAAGGTGCTATGACCGAGGAACAAGCCGAAGTCAAGTTCCAGAACTGGATGAAGGAAAAGGAAGCTAAGGCTGCCAACGCTGTCAAGGCTAACGAAGAAAAAGCAAGAGGCGAAAAGAAAGCACGTTTTGAAGCTGAAAAGGCTGTCAACGAAGCTCGCGCTGCCGAAATCGCTAAGAGAAAGCAAGCCGAAATCGAAGCCCGCAAGGCTGAAGAAGTTGCTGCTCAAGCAGCAGAAGCTCCTGCTGAAGAAACTCCAGCTGAAAACACTGAAGCTTAATCTTTTCTTCAAGACCGATAAAAAGCCGTTCGAAAGAGCGGCTTTTTTGTTTCGGGCTATCCACACACGGCAACAAGTCGACTCATTTCAACTTTCAACGGAAACGGGTTTTATAAACAATGAAAACCTCGTTTTTAATCCAATCACGCAACAGGCGCATGGTATCCATGTCATACGCCTCAATCTCTGGATTCAGGCAAATCATTTTTTCAGCATCAATTTGACGAAAATCTGCTGGCACACCTATTAATAATATATAATCAAATGCGTTCTGTTCACAATTACCGAAAGCATTCGGTTTCACTGCTGACAAATCCACAAGACACTCTTTCATCGCCGCAACCACCAATGGCTGAATGTTTTCCGCAGGATGTATTCCGGCAGAAACGACCTCAAGTTTTTGCGAATAATCGCGCAGAAATGCAGCCGCCATCGGGCCGCAGCAATCGTCATGCCGTGTCAAGACCAATATTTTCATTTCGTCAAAATCGTCTTGCAAAAATACATTTAAAACGCACATCATAAGATTTTTGCTTCAATTTTGCCATTATTCTATGGGATTTACTATCTTTGCGGCCTAAAATTTAAAACTAAACACATTACAATATGGGAAGAGCATTTGAATACCGCAAAGCGGCAAAAATGAAAAGATGGGGACACATGTCACGCGTGTTTCCTAAATTAGGTAAGTTGATCACCATTGCAGCCAAGGAAGGCGGCCCAGATCCTGACATGAACCCCAAACTGCGTCAGGCCATCCAGAACGCCAAGGCTGAAAACATGCCTAAGGACAACATCGATGCCGCCATCAAGCGCGCCACCGATAAGGATGCTGCCAACCTCGTGGAAATCACATACGAAGGCAAGGGACCTTTCGGCATCCAGTGCATGGTTGAATGCGCTACCGACAACACCACACGCACCGTGGCCAATGTGAAATCATACTTCAACAAGTGCGGCGGCAGCTTCCTGCCAATCGGCTCTCTCGAATTCATGTTCACCAGAAAGGCTGTCTTCGAAATCGAAATGCCAGCCGGCATGGAAAAAGACGACCTCGAACTCGAACTGATTGATTTCGGTCTTGACGAAATCACCCAAGAAACCGACGAAGAGGAAGAAACCACCACTACAACCGTCTACACCGCTTGGACCGACTACGGCACCATGCACGATGCTCTGGAAGAACGCAAAATCAACATCGTGAAGGCCAACCTGCAACGTTTCCCGAACAGCACCGTCAGTTTCACCGACGAACAGATGGTTGAAATCGAGAAATTCCTCGACAAACTCGACGAAGACGAAGACATCCAAGCCGTCTACACAAACATGGAATAATTAATTGTAGAATTTTTTCTCAAAAGCATTGACAAATTTGCCAATGCTTTTTTTTGTTTTTATTCTTGAAATCTCTATTTTTGCAAATCTTTAAATATAACAAAAATGAGCCTGATAGACGACATCAACAACAAGATAGATTCCCTGCAAAACGAAGAGTATTCTATCATTGAAACCAAAGAAATGAATGCCTTTGATGATTTGAACGACAGCCTTTCAGCAATTGTCACCAGTGCCACCGTGCTATACATCAACATCAAAAACATTCCCTTTTTCACCAAAAATGATGGGAAACGTGCGGCTTCAAAAATCTACAAGATGTATCAAGAAGTCCTGAGGCTTTTTGCCAATGATACAAATGGCGTTTTTGCTTGCTACACTAATTCGAGTTTCCTCGTTTTCTACCCATCATCAATCAAAGATGTTGACATCCATATCACCAACGCATTCAAACTCAGTTATATAATTGGGAAAATACTGCCTCAAAAACACCCACAGTTTTCAAGTGTAAACATTACAATCGGAGTTGACCACGGCAGAATCTTAGGAACGAAATGCGACCATGGCAGATTGTGGTTCGGAGCGTGTATCGACAAGGCCGCCGCCATCAGCGACGCATGCACAAAGCCCTCATATTTAGGAATTAGCCGTCTGATTTACAGTGAAATTGGTGAAGACTTGCGAACCATAACCCACCACGTTTTAGGCTTCTCAAAGAAAGAAATGGCTTGGCAAAAAGGCTCATACCAATTTGAAAACGAAAGTAAGCACTACTATTCGACACGACATAACCTTGAAATTTAGTAGATTTTTCCTTAAAAAGGGACCGCTATTTTCGCAATAGATTGTATTTTTGTCCGTTAATAAGCAAAAATACAGTTTATGTGTAACAATCAGAAAATAATTGCCTTCATTATATTGATTATCACCACGATAATCATGTCGGGGCAATTATTTTCGCAAAATCACAGAGATTTCGTTACGCCAAAAATCGACTCAATACTTCGAAATACGCTTGATTACCTGGAAATCAGGAATTCCTTAGTCAAGCAACAATTTGACATTCAACAAAAAGAAAAGCAAATCGGAAAGACTTTGAGCGTGCTCAACAAACATAACGCCGAGATAGTGAATGAAAGGCAAATCATCGAAAGCGAGCTGGCTGCCATCAACCGCCACATCGATTCCCTCGTCCCTCCTCAGCCTGCCAGAAAACGCCCCAAAGCAAACATCATTGACATCATCAACGAAGGGCTTACTTTCAGTGGTAATTTCGGACTGAATATCAATCAGCTAGCACTATCCAACTGGGCCGCCGGTGGCGAAAGTTCCTCAACAGGAAAAGCCTTTGCCAACTTCACCTTAGCCAATAACAAAAAACGGTACGAGAGCAAAATCATCGGAAACTTCGCTTTCGGCATTTCGCGTTTTTCCGATAAACGTATTGAAAAAGCCGACGATAAAATCGACTTGCATTATTCATATTCACGCAGAAGCGGCAAATGGGTCAATTTTTCGCTCGTCTCAACTTTCAACACACAGTTTGCCAACGGTTACACCTACCCTAACGATTCAGTCAGGATTTCTTCGTTTTTTGCACCAGCTTATCTCACAGTATCAGCAGGTTACACATTCAAGACGAAAAAAGACATTTTTCAGGCCTATGTAAGTCCGTTTGCCGGCAAAATCACATTCGTGATGGCACAAGAACTTGCTGACCAAGGACAATACGGTGTCAAAGCGGGGTATTATAATGCCGATTCGACATACATTCACGGCGAAAACATTGCTCCTGCCATTGGTGCCAATATCATCATCAACTATAAGCAAAACATTGGTAAAAGCATCACCTACTCTACCCTTCTGAACTGCTTTTACAACTATTCTGAAAAACGTGACGACGGACGTGTGAAAATCGACATGAACTGGGAAAACAACATCAACTTTATCATTAACAAAAACATTTCGGCTGTGCTTTTCGTACATCTGAAATACGACCACAACACCACATTTCCGGTCTACAAAGACATTGATGGCGTGGAAACTGTCATCGACAATATACCCAAACTTCAACTCAAGGAATCGTTAGGCATTGCCTTAGTACATAACTTTTAAACATCTGATTATGAACATACTGATAACAGGCTGCAAAGGTCAATTAGGAACAGAAATCCACAAGATAGCCAGCACGGATACACTTCACAATTGGCATTTCACTGATGTCGACACGCTTGACATCTGCAATGCACAAGCCGTTGAAAACTATTTTGAAACAAACAAGATTCAGGTTTGCATCAATTGTGCCGCCTACACCGCCGTAGACAAAGCCGAAGATGAACCCGATTTGGCATTGAAAATCAATGCGAAAGCACCGCAGATTTTGGCGCAAACCTGCAAAAAACATGAAGCTTTGCTCGTTCACGTCTCCACTGATTATGTTTTCAATGGAAATGGAACAAGCCCCTATCAGGAAAGCGAACCCGTTGCACCGCAATCGGTCTATGGCAGCACCAAGGCCGAAGGCGAAAGACTGATTCGGGAGAGCGGATGCAACTACTTCATCGTCAGGACGGCATGGCTTTATTCCGCGACAGGAAAGAATTTTGTGAAAACCATGCTCATGCTTGCAGACACTCGCGATGAAATCAACGTGGTGTGCGACCAGAAAGGCACGCCGACCTGGGCCTACGACTTAGCCGAAATGCTCATTCATCTCGTCAACCAGAACGGATTGAACCCTGTTCACGAGACCTTCCATTTCACCAACGAAGGCATCATCACCTGGTACGATTTCACCGTAGCCATCATGGAAATCGCAGGAAAGACCTGTAAAGTCAACCCGATTACGACCGACCAATATCCCGCCAAGGCACACCGTCCGGCCTACAGCGTTTTGGACAAGACGAAAATCAAGAACTACACCAACAGAACGATTCCATTTTGGCGCGACAGTTTGGTGAAATGCATTGAAGAACTAAGACTTAAACTTAAAGAACAAGCATGAAAATCTCAGAATCCCAGCCCCGTAGGGGCGGCATCCCAGTAAGTAGGTGACGTCA
The DNA here is from genome assembly GCA_018065885.1 of Candidatus Limimorpha equi. Taxonomy (GTDB): domain Bacteria; phylum Bacteroidota; class Bacteroidia; order Bacteroidales; family F082; genus Limimorpha; species Limimorpha equi. The sequence continues at coordinate 7,021 of JAGHSL010000016.1, read as the reverse complement.
GTCCCTGCCGGATGGCACAGCCAGACGCAAGCAAGTAAGCAGGTGATGTCAGTCCCTGCCGGATGGCGACAGCCAGACGCACGAAAAACAATCATCATAATATAAACATATAAACAACATGGATCCTAAAATCATAGAAAGAGCAAAGAGTTGGTTGACAGACCTCTACGATGCCGAAACAAAGAAGCAAGTCCAAGACATGCTTGACAACGACCCTAACGAACTGGTGGAAAGTTTCTACCGTAACCTTGAATTTGGCACAGGCGGTCTGCGCGGCATTATGGGTGCCGGCACCAACCGTATGAACATCTACACCGTTGCTATGGCCACGCAAGGCTTCGCCAACTACATCAAGCTGATGCACCCAGGCGAAAAAGACCTCAGCATTGCCATTTCATACGACGGACGCAACAACAGCCCTGCTTTCGCCAACATCACCGCCGATGTCATGTCGGCCAACGGCATCAAGGTCTACATTTTCGACTGCCTCCGCCCTACCCCAGAACTTTCCTTTGCCGTGCGCGAAATGAAATGTCAGGCCGGCGTGATGGTCACGGCTTCGCACAACCCGAAGGAATACAACGGCTACAAGGCCTATTGGAACGACGGTGGCCAATTAGTCAGCCCACACGACAAGAACGTGATTGCCGAAGTGGAGAAAATCACCGACCCTTCGATGGTGAACTTCAAGCGCAATCCCAAACTCATCACTGTTTTAGGTGAAGACTTCGACAAGATTTACCTTGAAAAAGTGTATGGTCTTTCACTCTCGTTAGACCTCATCAAGAAACATAAAGACCTGCGCATCGTCTACACGCCAATCCACGGAACAGGTCGCCGTTTGGTGCCTGAAATCCTGAAAATGAAAGGCTTCGAAAATGTTTACTGCGTTGAGGAACAGATGATTGTCGACGGCAACTTCCCGACCGTGAAATCACCAAACCCAGAAGAACCTGCCGCTATGGCATTGGCCGTAAAGAAGGCTCAGGAAGTGAATGCCGACCTCGTCATGGCTACCGACCCTGATGCCGACCGCGTAGGCATTGCCGTGAAAAACGACAAGGGCGAATTCATCCTGCTCAACGGCAACCAGACCGCCAGCATTTTCGTCTATTACCTCCTCACCCGTTGGAACGAACTCGGCAAACTGACTGGAAAAGAATACATTGTGAAAACCATCGTCACTACGGAACTGCTGTTCGAAATCGCCAAGAAATACGATGTCAAGCGTTACGACGTGCTGACTGGTTTCAAATTCATTGCCGACAAGATTTTGGAATTGGAAGGCAAGGAACAGTTCATTGGCGGCGGCGAAGAAAGCTACGGCTATCTGGCTGGCGATTTCGTCCGCGACAAGGATGCTGTCATCGCTACGAGCATGATTGCCGAAGCCACCGCTTGGGCTGCCGAACAGGGCAAGACACCTTACCAGCTGCTCATGGACATTTACAAGGAGTTCGGTCTCTACAAGGAAAAACTCGTCTCCCTGACCAAGAAAGGCATCAGCGGAACCGAAGAAATCAAGGCATTGATGGCCAAGTTCCGCACCACGCCTCCAACTGAAATCGATGGCGAAAAAGTGGTTGAAATCCGCGACTACAAAGCCAGCGAAGCCAAGGATTTGCTGACGGGCAAAGTCACTGCCATCAACCTGCCGAAGAGCGATGTGCTGCAATTCTTCACCGAAAGCGGTTCGAAGATTACTGTTCGTCCTTCGGGCACCGAGCCGAAAATCAAGTTCTATTTCAGCATGAAAGGCAAGATTGACGGCAACCTTGACGCAGCCATGAAATGTCTGGATGAAAAGTTGGAAAAGGCTGCTAAAGAGTTGACGGAATAAAAGTTACAATTCATAATAACAGAAACAGGGAGTTCGATGAACTTCCTGTTTTTTGATTTAATTGTAACACTTTTTCTATATCCGATTCTTTCACAACAACTTTCATTCACAGACTTAGAACTATTAACTATTCCTTAAAACTGCTTCCACCGATAAACTGTCTTATCATGGAAGTGGCTGGAATTTCATTGTCAGGAACAGGAGTGAAATAATGAAGAAAACGTAACAGTCGGTGCGCCTCAGTATATTCAGGACAATTCTTAGGAACGCTTGCCAAAATCGGTTCGGCATGGTTGCGCATCACGGCAAACTCCAAAAGATAGGCCGAATTGAACATCACATCGGCATTTTCCTGAAAAGGATTAATCCACTTTTCCTCCGCTGCACATACACTTGGCCATTGGCTGATGGTCTGACGCGCTGTAAAAGCACCTTTGTTGTAATCACGCACAATGCGACGCAACAAACGGTTATCATCGGTCGGAATCCAATTATGGTCATCAAGCAAAGTGCAAGTCAAGGTTGAAATGAAGATACGGAACTTGTTGATTTCCGGCACTTTCTCCGTCAAACGCGGATTCAAGGCATGGATACCTTCCAATAACAAGACCGAGCCTGGTTTCAGACTTAAAGTCTTGCCGTTGTATTCACGGATGCCCGTCACAAAATTGTATTCAGGCACCGAAACCTCTTCCCCATTCAGCATGGATAAAAGGTCACGCTCCAAGAGGCGGTAATCGACAGTCTCGAAATTATCAAAATCGAATGTGCCATCTGGAAATTTCGGCGTATCAATGCGATTCACAAAATAATCGTCCGTTGAAAATGAAATAGGATTCAAGCCGCAAGCCTTGAGTTGAATGCTCAGGCGTTTGCAGAAAGTGGTCTTTCCACTACTGCTTGGACCTGTAATCAGCACCACGCGAACTGGTTTTTCGCTATGGTAACGGCGGTCAATTTCCTCGGCAATCTGCACGATTTTCTTTTCCTGCAAAGCCTCAGCCACTTGTATCAGTTCGCTTGCCTTTCCGTTTTGACAAGCCAGATTGACATCACCGACAGTGCCCAAACCCATGAAATCGTTCCATTTCAGGCTTTCGGAAAGCACCTCAAAAGTCTTTGATTGTTCGCGCAATTCGGCAAGACAGTTAGGATTGTTGCCATCAGGCACACGCAGAAGCAGGCCATCGCGATAAGATTCTAAGCCCCAAACGGTTAAGAAACCCGTCGAAGGCAACAAACGGCCATAATAATAATCGGTGACATTGTCCAAAGTGTAGTAATCCCAATACACCTGACCGCAGGTTTCCAACAATTTCACCTTGTCATTTTGGCCCAAATCGTTGAAAATCCGAATGGCATCTTCGGTCCGTGCTTCATGACGATGGAACTGAACATCCTCATTGACAAGTCTTTGCATTTCTTCACGAAGAGCATCAATTTCAGTTTCGCTCAGCAAATTTCCATCCGCCTTGATAATCTTTCCGTAAAAGCCATTGGCGATGGGATGCTCCATATTCAGTTTGCTTTCAGGAAAAAGATCCTGCGAAGCCTTGTAAAGCAGGAAGCACAAGGAACGACAATATACCAGCATGGCACTGTGTTCGCGGACATCCAAAAACTCCACGTCACGGCTGTTAAAAACGCGAAATTTCAACCCTTGGGAAACGTTATTCACCTTGGCCGAAACAATCGGATAAGGTCTATCAAACTGAAATTCAGGCAACATTTCCAATAATGTCGTGCCTTCCTGAAACTCTTTTATCGTTTGCGTGTTTTTGCAATATATCTGGAGCATCGCTATGGATTCTCACAAAACTTTCAAAACTTCATCAAACCTTTTGTTTTCATCGGCTTGCGACCGCTTGCCGTTAAAAACGAACTTGCATTCGTTTCAATTAAACAATTGATTCAGAATACGTTATTATCACTTATTCTTCTGCCTGATTCTGAATGCGGTTAAGGGCTTGAATGGCCAATTCGTAATCTTTCTGGCGGTTCAGCACCTCTTTATAAATGTTGATGGCATCGGCATATTTACCCATCTGCTCAAGGACACGACCCTTGTTGAACAAAGCATCCAAATAATTAGGATTCAGTTCCAAAGCACGGTCAAACAAACTCAAAGCCGTTTCATTGTCACGCAAATAAATGAAATTGACGTATGCCTGATTATATACAACCATATAATTATCAGGCTGTTCCATCAGCAAGGTATCGTAATGCAAAAGGGCTTCTTCCGGCTCGCCATGTTCCTGAAGATACAAGGCCAGTTCATATCGTGCATTGGCACGGTCTGGGAAATTCTTCTGCACGTTTCTGATGTAATCCAAGGCAAAAGGCGGCTGCTGCACGGCATAAATTCTGCAAATCTGTTCTGCCGGATCGTAGAAAGCGGCATCCTGCTCGTATGCATACTGAAAATTCTTCAAAGCATTGACCGTATCTTGCTCAGCAATAATAAAATACATACCTTTTACGAAATAAGCCTTGGGATTGTAGGAATTGGTTTTCAAAGCCTTGTCGATGTAAGCGGCTGCAAGATTGTAGTTTTGCTGCAAAAGATTCAATTCGCCCAATTTCACCAAAGGACGGGAATCAAACGGATCAATTTCGGCGGCACGGTTCAAAGTCGTATTGATATTGGTTTCATCGCCCAACATATAATAAATGTCGGCCAGCATCAAATACGAATCAACATTATTAGGATCCAAAGAAATGGCCTTGTTGACATCCATCATGGCCGCACCGACTTGTTCTTCAGCCATATACGCACGGGCACGATTCAAATACAAATCAGCGCGAAGGCTATCCTGTGCGATGGAATCAGTATAAATGGCAATCGGACTGCCAGGAGCGACAGTTTTCACATCAGTTGGCTGTTCAACCGTTTCTTTCGGTTTTTCGTTACAGGCGGCAAATGCAAAACAAATGCCAATAAGTAAAAACAACTTCTTCATATTCAGTGTTATAAATCACGGACAGAGACGCTTTTTCAGCACCTCTATCCGTTTGAAAATTCATTATTGTTCGCTGTTTTCCAAGGCTTCGAAAATCTTAGCCGTGAGTTCATCAGCCAATTCCGGATTGTCTTCGATGAGTTTCTTCACGGCATCGCGGCCTTGCGCCAATTTCGAGTCACCGTAACTGAACCATGAACCGCTCTTCTTGATGATGCCCATTTCGACACCAAGATCGACGATTTCGCCCGTGCGCGAAATGCCTTCACCATAGAGAATATCGAATTCTGCCTTGCGGAACGGAGGCGCGACCTTGTTCTTCACAACCTTGACCTTCACGCGGCTGCCCAGAATGTTTTCGCCGTCCTTAATCTGACTTACCTTACGGATGTCGATGCGGACAGAGCTATAGAATTTCAGTGCATTACCGCCTGTGGTCGTTTCAGGATTGCCAAACATGACGCCAATCTTTTCACGTAACTGGTTGATGAAAATGCACACGCAACCAGTCTTATTAATCGTGGCCGTGAGTTTACGCATGGCCTGCGACATCAAACGGGCCTGCAAGCCCATCTTGCTGTCGCCCATTTCGCCTTCAATTTCGCTCTTTGGCGTCAAGGCGGCGACAGAGTCGACGACGATGACATCGATGGCACCTGAACGGATCAGATTTTCTGCGATTTCAAGAGCCTGTTCACCATAGTCAGGTTGAGAAATGAGCAGGTTTTCTACATCAACGCCCAATTTGGCGGCATAGAAACGGTCGAAAGCATGTTCAGCATCGATGAAAGCAGCGATGCCGCCTTTCTTTTGCGATTCGGCGATGACGTGCAAAGCCAAGGTTGTCTTACCTGAACTTTCAGGTCCGAAGATTTCGATGATTCTTCCTTTCGGCAGACCACCAATGCCCAATGCGTAGTCCAAGCCGACCGAACCGGTGGAGATGCTCTCCATCTTTTCGGCCTCAGCGCCTAAACGCATGATGCTGCCTTTTCCGAAATTCTTTTCAATGTTACCGAGGGTGGCTTCCAAAGCCTTTAACTTCTCCTGCTTTAACTTAGCGAGTTCGTCTTGCGATTTTTCAGTTGTCATAACGTGTTTATATTTAAAGATTTAACATTCAACGATTTAAAGATTATTCGGTTTTCAGTTTTCAGTTTTCAACTTTCAACTTTCAGTTTTCAGTTTTCAGTTTTCAGCTTTCAACTTTCAGTTTTCAGTTTTCAGCTTTCAGTTTTCAGCTTTCAACTTTCAACTTTCAGTTTTCAGTTTCCAATTGTTCAAAAAACCAAAGCTTCCACCTTTGAACCGCCCCTTCGACAAGCTCAGGGAGCTATTTTTTACAAACTTTCAACTTCTATACTTCCCAACTTTCCACTTTAACACTTTCAAACTTTCCACTTACTTAATAATTTGCGCAGCATGATCAGCGACCTTCACCTTTTCGATGACCTCCTCTATCCTGCCCTCTTCGTCAATGACAAAAGTAGTGCGCACCACACCCATGTGTTCACGGCCACACATTTTCTTGAGTTGCCAAACACCGTAGGCATTCATGATTTCCTTGTCGGCATCGGTGAGCAGTTGGAACGGCAGGTTTTGCTTCTGCGTGAATTTACCGTGCGAATCCTCCGAATCAGGACTGATGCCCAGCACGACATAGCCCCTCGACTGCAAGAGCGTATAGTTGTCGCGCAAGTTGCATGCCTCTTGGGTGCAGCCTGGAGTATTATCCTTCGGATAGAAATACAACACAACTTTCTTCCCACGAAAATCACTCAGTTTCACTCTATTACCAAACTGGTCGGTGGTTTCAAAATCCGGAGCCAAAATTCCTTTTTCTAACATAGACTTTCAAATTTTAGGGTTACAAAAATAGTAAATTATCTTTTTATAAGTCGTTTTTCTTCTCAATTCATTTCCATATCAGAAAAAAATACCTAATTTTGCATTGTCGTCACGAGCAGGAAGGCTGCTGCCGTGTGCCGAATTTTCGGCATGGATGATGGAGGAAACGCCGCCCTCCGATGATATAGGCCGTATGCTTTTGTATTTTTCACTGGCATACGGCTTTTTATTTTGGTCGTAGAAAGATTTGTGCAGCACTATTCTATCCTCATTATCTTTTATAACTTCCAAAACAACAGCATTATAACGGTCAATTTGCTTAACAAACACAATTGAATCATTACCTTTGTCTATGTTGTTTCGCTTATCCATA
>JAGHSL010000334.1 GCA_018065885.1 Candidatus Limimorpha equi | reverse complement strand
AATCCAGAAAGCCTGCAACTCCATTTACCCCGATGTCTTCAAGATAAACGGCGGCTACGCCTACAGCGTGTATTTCGACAAGGAAAGTCAAATTGGAATTATCAATAGGGTGAAACTAAACTGATTGAATATGAAAAGATTCTGCTTTTTATTTCTGTTTTTTCTTCCGTTTGCGGCCATTGCCCAAACTCCTATGAAAATCTACGGCAATCTCGGCCTTGAGAATGTGAACATTTCGGTGCTGAACACGCAATACGGCACTTCAACCGATGCCCGAGGCAATTATTCGCTTCTGCTTTTCGCCAAGGACAAGCCCATTAACTTGCTCTATTCTAGCATCGGCTATTGCGACACGGTGGTGAGCTTGATTCCGAAAGCCTTGCAGCAGGATTCGTTGCGCGTGAGTTTCCGAATGCGCGAAAAGGAATACGACCTGCCCGAAGCGGGCGTTGTGGCAAACCGCGATTTCTACCGCACCGAGCGCGGGCGAAGGATTGCCGACATTTCGTTTGATGGCGAAAAGATTCTCGTTTTGGAACACGAAAAAAGACATTCCTTGCTGCGTGTCTTGGATAAGGAAGGCGAGATTTTGGGTGAAACCCGATTCGACACCATTTTTGAGGAAATACACACGGACTGCTTTGGCGATTTCATTCTGATTGCCGAAAACACTTGCCTGCAAATTGCCTTCGATGGTGAAAACAAGGCTTTTGCCGTTTCGGTTTTTCCTCGTAAGACCTATCGCGAAAAGCTTCAGAACCTGCTGTTTGAGTTCAATGGCGCGTATGTATTCCGCAATACCACAAGGGAGAAATATGATTATTATGTCTATCCGGATCATAGCCAAAGCCAAACTTTCTTCTATGTGTTGAAAAACGATTCGAACCACGAAAAAAAACTTTTGGGAAAATTCGTTGATGTGGAGGCACTATTATTGTGTCAATCTTATTATAATGAAATTATTGCTGCATATTACGAGGCCGTTGAACCTATGGCAAATATTATTGAAATAGGAATGTGGGATGGAGATTTGAAAAAACTTATGGAAAATCCAAAACTTGACCGTTTAGTTGGGTGGTATTGCAATGTTCAGGCGACAGAATATCATACGGCAGCACTGAAGTTTGCGAATTTTATGCAGTTTTTGGATTTAGAAAAGTATCGTGTTGTTGAATTTGGAGAAGATTTTAACCTAAAAGCAAAGCATGAATTGAAGTTTTTGTCAAATGGAAAGCATTTTAATGGACAATTTATAACTGACGAATTGACAAACAAAACTTATGGAGTTTTTGTCAAGGATGGTATATATTATGTAGGCCTTTATAATCCGTCTGAGTGTACGGTTGGTTTCACCACCAAAGCCAGTAACCATATCTATCCCGATGTTTTCAAGATGAATGGCGGCTACGCCTACAGCGTGCATTTCGACAAGGAAAGACAAATTGGAATTATCAATAGGATTAAACTAAACTAATAGAATATGAGAAAAATAGCTGTTTTCTTTTGCCCATTACTAATGTTGGCGCTGCTGTTTTTTACAGCTTGTCGTGATAATCAATTGAAGCGCAATTTTGATGTAAGTATCAATCCGGAGACGGATAGCATTTATCGTGTAAAGCCGATGCCATCATGGAAACCTACGGCTTTTGATGGTCAGGGACGATTGTTTTATTTGTGCAAGACTTGGGGCTTTGCCACTTATTACCGAAATGGGACTGAGTGTAAGAATCATATTGACAGCCTGTTGTTCAAGTGCTTGGATGAATTGCAGTCGCATCCCGATATGGATAAGGTGACTTTCAATGGTTTCTTGTCCGATATGTTGCTGCCGGTTTGCGTTGATACGGTTGAGTACGATAGTCTGGAATTCGATATGAAAGACTATTCGCTCATCACAAATGATTGGATGACCGATACCGTTTATTTGGATAAAGAAGTGAGACATTTGTTGGCGAATGTTTTCAATGATTATCGCGGATTCTGTTATGAGGCTCGTAATTCTTCAATCGGGCAAGTGCGGAGACCTAAGAAAACACAATATGATGACATTCAGAATGTTTCGGTGCGGCTTTTCGGACTTTTCGATTATTGGAATTTCATCAATTACTTTAATCCAAATAAAAACTTCATGGATGGAAATTGGGATTCTGTGCTGTATGTGTCGATTCCCGATTTCGTTTCGGCAAATGATGAAATCAGTTACAGGAAAGCCATTTATCGGTTGGCTAATCATTTGTGCGACACGCACGCTTCGCTTCCTGCCACGGTCGATACCTTGCTTTTTGGCTCATATCGCCCTGATTTTACGATGAAAATGATTGATGACACGTTGATTGTCAGCAGCATTCGTGATGAAGAAAACAATGCTGACGGTTTCCGTATTGGCGATGTGGTTTTGCAAGTCGACGGAATGGATGCTCGCCATTTATACGACAGTTTGCAGCAATATGTTTGCGGCAGCAATTATTGGTCGAATCAAAGGCTGGTGTGCAATGCCGTGCTTTCGCGACAGGAAAAGACAACGCAATTCACGATTCTTAGAGACAAGGATATATAATCGAAAAAATGAAAAGTACACTTTTATAAAACGAAAAGTACATTTTCAAAAGTACAACAGGCGCACCAATCGATGCGCCTGTTTCTTTTTCAAAGGTCTTTTTTACGGTCAAACGAAGAGTATTTTTCCACCTGCTTTATTTCTCGTTTAAGTCCTATTTTAAGGCTATTCAAACATCGTTCTAACGTTCTCTCCATTGCCGGTAAGACTTCCTTTTCATAGAATAAACGAGGCTGAACGGAATGGTCGATCTTCAATATTTCCTGCTCACAAATATTCCCGGTGTCGAGACCTAAATCAGCCCAGAACCATGTGGCCGCTGTAATTGGCTCTTTCCTCTTGTAAGCGAATTTTATTGATGCGGATCCACGGCCATAAGGCAACGGAGATGGGTGGAAGATAAGTGTTCCATATCTCGGTTCAAACAAAGTATCAGAAGGCACTTTGTCAGTAAGTAACGGGGCAATGTTCAGGTCAATTTCAGAACCGGGAATATACTCCATCGATTCATGGAACACGACGCACCCACATTTTTCCACAACTTCTTTCGCCAAAATATAAGCCTTTGTATTAGTGCTTCCGAGTATTCTAACAAGCATTTTCTTTTCCTCCTATTCCTATATATTCAAACCCCTGAACAGCGCGGAAATGGCCGCCAAAGCCTCCTTTTGCGGGTTTTATGCCTCGCTTTATCGCAGCGCGCGAAATCGTTGCAATTGATTTGCTTTTGTCCGCGAATTTAAGCGAACCGCTCACTTGGATCCATTTCCTTGATTTCCTCAACGCCCTGCAAAGCTGCGGGTGCGAAGTATGGAACAGCGTTGTGTATTTGCGCCCAAGACGGCCATATCCTTCCAAATGCAAACGGCACACCTCATTGAGAAATGCTGTTCCGACTCCAATACCCTGCCACTCCGGCATGACAACGAGCCTTGTGGCTCTGTAATGTCCACTCTGAAACATAGGGCACACGGCAAGATGAGCAACTGGTTCATCGCCGACAAACCCAATGAAATACTGCGCAGCAATCGGCATGGGAAGGTCTAAATAGTAATGCGGCTTAAAATAACCCCATTTTGTTCCCGGAACTCTGTAAATTGAGAGTTCAATTTCTGGTCTTTGCCGAAGGCAGTCGCGGGTGTAGAACCGCGCCTCGTTTGTGTTATAGACCCAATCTGGCTGGAGCCATTCAATAACATCAAAGTGCGGTGTAAGAAGGACAATTTTCCCTTTTCCACGTCTCCAGCTTTTGGCAAATGCCGCCGCTCCAATCTTTGCAATCTGTCGGTCAATAACACTGGTGAACTCATCCACCACGGCAATGTCCGGGTGCTCGCACACGAGCCTGGCGAGGCCCGCCCTGAATTGTTCGCCGTTTGAAAGCACCTTAAACGGGCGCAGCCATGCCGGAACATCGCCAAGACCAACGGCTGACAGCGCACCGGTCACAGTGTCGAAGTCGCCTTCAGGACAGATGTCGTCGATGATTGGGCGGTCGTCGTGCCATCCGGCATAAAGGTCATAAAGAGGAATGCCGGGAAACATCGCTTGGCCGATGCTGCTTTTACCGCTTCCAGATCTTCCGACGATGAGACCGATTTGCCAGTCCATGTCCTCAATGGGCAGTTCCGCCGTGTGCTTCCATTGGTAGCCCGATTCGGCATTAAATAGGGATTTCACGCGCTCTGCCCTGTAGCTGGTGAAGTCCTCACATGTGTGGTTGATTTCGATTTTCATACCGTTACGACTTTAAGTTTTAAACCAAGGTTCATTTCCTTCAGACGATTGAACGTGTCTATCTGGTTCTGCTCGTCAGTGCACATTACCACAATGCCGTATTGCGGGTGGTAGGTGTAGCTTTTCTTTTTGTTGTCCATTTGTTTTATTTTTTAGGTTGTCAATAATTTGTCTATTTTTGCAGCCTCCTACACAAACAAAATAAGGTGCCACAACACCGAGAGGCTTACGGCCTCTGCCGTGGTGTTGTGGCACCTTTGTCATTGTCGGGGGTAGGTGTCTTACCCTGAAAAAGGTTGACTCAAAAAGACAAGAGTCAAGGATGTATCAGTTACACACAGAGAAACAGCAAAAGTACTTCAAGGAAGTCATCCGCCTCCACTATGAAGAGGGATACGGA
>JAGHSL010000391.1 GCA_018065885.1 Candidatus Limimorpha equi | reverse complement strand
CGGGCCGCCATCCTCATCTCGCGTGAAAAGGCCTTCCGCCAGATGCGCCGCCGCCATTACTTCATATTGGCTGCCGTGGTGGCCGTGCTGATGGCCGTCGCCTTTGCATTCCACTATTTTGCACCTGTCAATACGAAAGTCAATATTCAGGAAGACAGCGTTTCCCGTATTGAAAACTTGCCTTTCGACAAGGGAGAAATCATTTGTCAATATGGCAATCATCAGCCGCACAGCTACACCCTTACTGGCGACAGCCCGAGTATCGTTTTGGACGAAGTGAGCCGCTCCGACAAAAACATCCACATTGTTTTCAAGGCTGATGGCTATCAAAGTATCGATACGGCCGTCAAAGTGCAACGCAACATCAACCTGAACATCAAGCGCAACAATGACTTGGGACTGGTTTTCGGCACCATCATCGATGCCGAAACCGCTTTGCCGGTAGCCAATGCCCAAATCACCATACAAAACATTCAAACCACAACAGATTCGCTGGGGCGGTTCTCAATAGAAATCCCTTTTGAAAAACAGTCTGAAATACAGCAGATTCTGGTATCAAAAGCTGGCTATCAAAATTGGACTGGGACATTCCGTCCTTCGCAAATTCAGCCTTGGAACATTGCTTTGGAAAAATGATTTTCAATCTTCAGTCAAACACGATTTTGGCGCCATTATCGTGTCTCTACAACTCTTCCCTCAAATACTTCGCCGTATAACTTTTTTCGCAAAGCGCCACTTCTTCCGGCGTGCCTTCGCAAAGGATGGTGCCGCCTCTTTCGCCGCCTTCCGGTCCCATGTCGATGATGTAATCCGCCATCTTGATGACATCCATGTTGTGCTCAATAATGAGGACAGTGTTGCCTTTGTCGACGAGTTTGTTCAGCACGTTCATCAGCACCTTGATGTCCTCGAAATGCAAGCCTGTTGTCGGTTCGTCCAAAACGTACAACGTTTTGCCAGTGTCGCGTTTCGCAAGTTCGGTGGCCAGTTTCACACGTTGTGCTTCGCCCCCCGAGATGGTTGTAGAGGCTTGGCCCAAAGTGAGATAACCTAAACCGACATCTTTCACAGTCCTGATTTTTTGCACGATGGAAGGAATGTTCTCAAAGAAGTCGACGGCCTCGTTGATGGTCATGTCCAGCACATCGTTGATGGATTTGCCTTTGTAGCGCACTTCCAGAGTCTCGCGGTTGTAGCGTTTGCCTTGACATTCCTCGCAGACTACCGAAACGTCAGGCAGGAAATTCATTTCAATCAGTTTTACGCCTGCGCCTTTGCAAGCCTCGCAGCGTCCGCCTTTTACATTAAATGAGAAACGACCTGATTTATAGTTTCTTATCTTTGATTCTGGCAATTCGCCAAACAGTTTGCGGATGTCATCGAAGACCTTGGTGTAGGTGGCAGGGTTGGAGCGTGGCGTGCGTCCAATCGGGGCTTGGTCGATTTCGATGATTTTGTCAATCTTGTCCAGACCTTCAATGGAAGCGTAGGGCAGAGGTTCCTTCACGGAACGGTAGAATTTCTTGCAAAGGATAGGGGAGAGTGTCTCGTTAATCAAGGTTGATTTGCCCGAACCTGAAACGCCGGTCACGCAAATCATCACGCCAAGCGGCAGTTTCAAATCAACGTTCTTCAGATTGTGTCCCGTCGCACCTTTTAATATTAAGAAATTGTCTTTTAATGCTTTGCGACGCTCTTTCGGTATCTCAATGCTACGTTTTCCGTTGAGGTAGTCGCAAGTGATGGAATGACCTTGCTCCATTTCTTTTGGCGTTCCGGCGAAGACCACTTCGCCGCCATGCCGTCCTGCGCCAGGGCCGATGTCAACTAAATAATCAGCCGCCAGCATGGTGTCTTTGTCGTGCTCGACAACGATGACCGAGTTGCCGATGTCGCGCAATTCCTTGAGTGATTCAATGAGTTTGTGGTTGTCGCGTTGGTGCAGTCCGATGCTCGGTTCGTCCAGAATGTAAAGCACGCCTGTCAGTTGCGAGCCGATTTGCGTTGCCAGTCGGATGCGTTGCGCCTCGCCGCCCGAAAGTGAACCTGTCGGACGGTTCATGTTGAGGTAATCGATGCCGATGTCAAGCAGAAAATGAACGCGTTTGTCGATTTCCCGCAAAATCTCTTTGGCAATTCCGTTCTGTCTTTCAGTAAGTTGACTTGGCAAATCTTCAATCCACTTGCCCAAACTCAGCGTGTCCATTTCGGCCACTTCTGAAATGTTCTTGCCTGCAATTCTGAAATATTGTGACTCTTTTTTCAGACGCGAGCCGTTGCAAACAGGGCATGTTTTGTGGTTCATGAACGAGCTTGCCCAGCGTGAAATGGAAGCCGGCGCGTCCTCAGTATTCTGTTCTTCAATGAAATTGATGATACCTTCAAAATTGATTTTCACCTTTGAAGTGACTCCCAAATATTCGTGCTTGACTTCAAACGACTCGTTGGTGCCGTAAAGAATGACATCGATGGCCTCGTCGGAAATGTCTTTCATTGGCGTGTCGAGGGTGAAACCGTATTTCATGCCGATGGCTTCCAGTTGCTTGAAAATCCAGCCTCCGCTCTTATATTCGCCGGCCGGTGCCAAACCGCCTTTCTTGATGCTGAGATTAGGGTCTGGAATCAGTTTCTCCTTATCGACTTCGGTGATTTCGCCAAGGCCGTTGCATTTTGGGCAGGCACCGTAAGGCGAGTTAAACGAAAAGGTGTTCGGCTCTGGGTCTTCGTAGGAGATGCCAGTCGTCGGGCACATCAGCAAACGGCTGAAATAGCGTGGATTGTCGGCGCCTTGCTCCAAAACCATCAGCAGACCTTTGCCGTAGCGGAAAGCCGTCTGCACGGATTTCTTGATGCGTGTTTCAGAATCTGCGTTGACTTCAATTCGGTCGACGACGATTTCAATATTGTGCGTTTTGTAGCGGTCGACCATCATGCCGAATTCAATCTCGCGCATTTCGCCATCAATTCGCACTCTCGTAAATCCCGCTTGGCGGATGTGTTCGAAAAGTTCGCGGTAATGGCCTTTTCTGCCTCTGACCGATGGAGCCAAGATATTGATGCGTTTGCCTCGAAAATCGTTGAGAATCAAATCGGTGATTTGCTCTTCGGTATAGCGCACCATCTTTTCGCCCGTGTTGTATGAATAGGCTTCGCCAATGCGCGCATAAAGCAAACGCAGGAAATCGTAAATCTCCGTGATGGTGCCGACGGTGGAACGCGGGTTCTTGTTGACCGATTTCTGTTCGATTGAAATCACAGGACTTAATCCCGTAATTTTGTCAACATCAGGGCGTTCCATGTTGCCGATAAACTGTCGAGCGTAGGCTGAAAAACTCTCCATATAGCGCCGCTGACCTTCCGCATAAATGGTGTCGAAAGCCAATGATGATTTCCCGCTGCCGCTAAGGCCGGTAATCACGACAAGCGCATTGCGCGGAATGCTTAAATCAATGTTTTTCAGGTTGTTTTCGCGCGCGCCTAAAATCTCAAGGTTCTTATCTTCCGAAAAGT
>JAGHSL010000421.1 GCA_018065885.1 Candidatus Limimorpha equi | reverse complement strand
CATTGAATATGAAGACGAGTTTTAAAATAGCCGCTTTGGCACTTATTTTGGGCTTTTTCGCCCATCAATCGCAAGCTCAGGAAATCCTGACGGGATTCCAATCCGGAGCGAAGCCCGCCCCATCGGCAAAAACCGCCAAAAGTCCGGTAGTGACTTTGCCGTTTTTTGAAGATTTCAGTAAGTCGCGGGTCTATCCTGATGCCACGAAATGGACGGACAGAAACGTTTTGGTCAACGATGGTTTCCCTTTGAATCCGCCAACGCGAAACGCTGTCACTTTGGACGTTCTCGACGAAAACGGCGAAGTCTACGACTATGCCATCAGCAACCCGTTTGTTGCAGAATATCTCACCTCGGCACGCATCCGCCTCGACTCCATCTTTGAACCTGAAGCCAGAGCTATTTCCCCTGCCGATTCGGTCTATTTCAGTTTCTATTTCCAACCTCAAGGTAATGGCAATCCTCCTGAAGGACAGGATTCTCTCGTGCTTCAATTCGGCACTACAACCGAAAGGCAGGAATTTCTTTTCATTGATTACCAACAAGTTGACATTCAAGAGATTTTCGACATAATGCAAGTTGACACGCTGTTTCCAGGCGATACCGTATGGAGTTTCGGCGGCTGCAATCCAAATCTTTTTGCCATCATCAACGACACGTTGACCCACGTCACACAAGGCAGCATTGCCATGCCATGTGATTCTATTTTTGATACTGTCGCCGACACTACTTGGTACCACATTTGGAGTGCTCCCGGACAGACTTTAGAGCAATTCATGGTTGAAAACAACGGACAATATTTCAAGCAAGTCATGATTCCAATCACCGACCCACGTTATTTCCGTTCCGATTTCTATTTCCGTTTCTACAACTACGCCAGCATTGTCAGCTCATTGCAGCCGAGCGGTCGCGGCAACGAAGACAACTGGAACATTGATTTAGTCTACCTAAACATCAATCGCACCAAAACCGACGGTTCAATTCCAATGTTGGCCTTTTCGGGCAAAGCGCCAAGTTTCCTGAAACGCTATCAGGCCATGCCTTATTCGCAGTACAAAGTCATCAATACCGCTGCCATCAGCGAGAATTTCTATCTAGACATTGCCAACCTTGATAATCAGGAACACACCTTGAATTATTACTATACCGTCGACCAAGTCAATGGCAATCAGCATTATAAAAGAGAATTAATCCCTGAAGCCATTGCACCATACCAACAAATCGGGTTCTTGCCTTACAGCTATGATTCCGAATCGCCAGCCTGCCCATACGTCGGGCAAGCCTTCAGCATCGACCCATTGCACGACACGACTTCCTATATGATCCGTCATTACATTTACGATTCAACCGCCATGCCGCCAATGATGGATTCCATGATTTACCATCAAGGTTTCTATAATTATTTTGCCTACGACGACGGCACACCTGAACTCGGCTACGGCATTGAACCCGCCAACGGAAGTTTTGCCACGAAGTTTGAATTGGTCAGTCCCGACAAAATTTGCGGTGTGCAACTCCTTTTCAATCACACACTTCACGATGCCAACGACAAATATTTCGACATCGTCATCTGGAAAGAACAAAACGGACATCCGGGAGAAGAAGTCTACCGCATGAAGAACCAGCGCCCACGTTGGGAAGAACAGCCCTACAGATTCAGTTATTACGAATTTGACAAAAAAGTCGACATGACAGGCATTTTCTACATTGGCCTTGTGCAGCAAAGCAGCGGTGTCATCAACATCGGTTTCGATTCCTCAAACGACAACAGCGAATACACGTTCTACAACGTGACCGGCTCATGGATGCAAAGCCAGTATCCGGGCAGCATCATGATGCGTCCAGTAATCGGCGAATCCTATTATATAGGTGTAGATGAGCAAAACACAAATGCCATCAGCCTTTACCCGAATCCTGCATCTTCAACATTGAATATCAGCGGCATAGAAGCATCGGAAATCAGCAGCATCAGTCTTTACGACATAATGGGACGCAAACTCTATCAAGGTGCAGCGACAAACCAAATTGCCATTAGCGATTTCAACAATGGCCTTTATTTCATTCAAATCACGACCTTGGATGGTCAAAACTTTACTCAAAAATTCATCATCGAGAAATGAGCGAAGCCAACATTGACGAAATTTTAGAAAACGAAACCGCCGAAGAAGAAGGCGGCGAATTGTACGAACATATCCGCATCGTGGTCGACAAAGGCCAAGCCTTGGAACGCATCGACACTTTCCTGACCAACCATATTCAGAACATTTCGCGCAACCGCGTGCAGAATGCTGCCAAAGCTGGCAACATTTTGGTCAACGAAAAGGCTGTAAAACAGAACTATAAGGTGAAGCCGAATGATGTCATCAGCATTGTGTTCAGTTATCCGCCGCGCGAAACCGACATAAAGCCGCAGCAAATTCCGCTTGAAATCGTTTACGAAGACGATGATGTAATCGTAATCAACAAGCAGGCCGGACTGGTCGTCCATCCTGGACACGGAAATTTTGATGGCACCTTGCTGAATGGATTGGCTTATCACTTCGAACAGACCCGCCAAAACGTTGAAAACAAGTTCGGTTACCTCGTCCACCGCATTGATAAGGACACAACGGGATTGCTTTTGGTAGCCAAAAACGAGACCGCGCAAGCCATCCTCGCAAGACAATTTTTCGAGCACAGCATTCACCGCCGCTACAACGCCCTGGTTTGGGGCGATTTCGATGAAGATGATGGTACCATCGAAGGCAACATCGGCCGCAGCGCCAACAACCGCCGCAAAATGGCCGTATACCCCAACGGCGACTACGGCAAAGATGCCATCACCCATTGGCACGTTTTGGAACGTTTCGGTTACGTCACGCTGAACGAATACCGTTTGGAGACTGGCCGCACGCACCAAATCCGCGTCCACTCGCAATATATCGGTCATCCGCTTTTCAACGATGCCACTTACGGCGGCGACATGATTCTGAAAGGCACAACTTTCTCGAAATACAAGCAATTCATCGACAACTGCTTCAAAATCATTCCTCGCCACGCATTGCACGCCAAGGAATTAGGCTTCGTTCACCCGACCACGGGCAAAACCATGATGTTCGTTTCCGAATTGCCCAATGACATGAAAGCCATCTTGGAAAAATGGAGAAACTATATGAAAACCAGAAATTTAATGGAAGAATAAATATGATAGTCATTACAGGAGCAGCAGGATTCATAGCCAGCGTTGTTGCCGGCACCTTGAACCAAAACGGTTTTGAGGACTTGGTCTTGGTTGATGATTTCAACAAGACTCAAAAAAAGGAGAACTATTCCAGCAAGAAATACAAATCGCTGATTGACAGGAACGAATTTATCGCGTGGTTTGAAAACCATCACCATGAGATTGATTTCATCATTCACCTTGGCGCCCGCACCGACACCACGGAATTTGATTACAATGTGTTTCAGAAACTGAATGTCGATTACACGCTCGCCATTTGGAAAATCTGCACCGAACACCAGATTCCTTTGATTTACGCATCTTCGGCAGCCACCTACGGCATGGGCGAATTAGGCTACATCGACAGTCACGAAATCGTGAACGACTTGCAACCGCTGAATGCCTACGGACGTTCAAAAAACGAAATCGATAAGTGGATTCTGAAACAAAAAGATTGTCCGCCATTTTGGGCAGGCTTGAAGTTTTTCAACGTATACGGTCCAAACGAATACCACAAAGGCCGCATGGCATCAGTCATTCTTCATTCCTTTGGGCAAATCAACACGACAGGACAAGTCAAGTTGTTCCGCTCGCATCGCCCTGATTATAAGGATGGTCGGCAATTGCGAGATTTCGTATATGTGAAAGATGTCGCCAACGTCATTCTCTGGCTCATGCAACATAAGCCGGAAAGCGGTCTGTACAATGTAGGGACAGGCAAAGCGCGTTCTTTCTACGATTTGGCCGACAACACCTTCAAAGCCTTGCATTTGAAAACAAACATCGAATTCATCGACACGCCATTAGACATTCGCGACAAATACCAGTATTTTACGGAAGCCAAAATGGACAAACTACGCAAAGCCGGTTACGACAAGACTTTCACCACCTTGGAAGACGGCGTAAACGACTATGTGACAAACTATTTGATTGGGAAACGGTATTTCTGACAAGCGAATTTGCAAAGCAAC
This sequence comes from Candidatus Limimorpha equi, assembly GCA_018065885.1. Taxonomy (GTDB): domain Bacteria; phylum Bacteroidota; class Bacteroidia; order Bacteroidales; family F082; genus Limimorpha; species Limimorpha equi. Next base: position 29,446 of record JAGHSL010000421.1, on the reverse strand, counting down.
ATTCTGAAAAATCAAAAAGGATGACCTGAAAAGGTCATCCTTTTTAAATAGTATGAAATAAAGGATATTATTCCTTGACTTCTTCTGCTGGTGTAGCTTCAACGGCAGGAGTTTCCTCAGCCTTTGGAGCGGCCTTCTTGCTGCTACGACGGGTTGTCTTAGCCTTGGCAGCCTTCTTTTCAGTGCCAGTGTAGACATCGTTGTAGTCGACGAGTTCCATCATGCACATTTCAGCGGCATCACCTTCACGGTTGAAAGGCATGCGGATGATTCTGGTATAGCCACCAGGACGGTTAGCAACCTTAGTGCTGACTTCGCGGAACAATTCGGTGACAGCAAATTTGTTTTGCAAGTAAGCAAAAACAAGACGGCGGTTAGCAGTGTTGTCTTCCTTTGAACGGGTGATCAGAGGTTCGACATACATTCTCAAAGCCTTAGCCTTAGCTGTAGTGGTTATGATACGTTTGTTAAGAATCAGCGATGAAGCCATGTTTGAAAGCATAGCCTTGCGGTGAGCGCTTTTTCTTCCCAAGTGATTGATTTTCTTATTGTGTCTCATCTTTCTTATTCCTTATCTAATTTATATTTGCTGACATTCATACCGAACTCGAGGCCACGGCTGCGGACCAGTTCTTCAAGTTCCGTGAGAGATTTCTTACCGAAATTGCGGAATTTGAGGAGGTCGGCCTTGTTGAAGGCGACAAGTTCACCAAGCGTTTCAACTTCAGCAGCCTTCAGGCAGTTCAGTGCACGGACTGAGAGGTCCATGTCGACGAGCTTGGTCTTCAGCAGCTGACGCGTATGCAGAGAAGTTTCATCGAATTCTTCAGTGACTGTCTTTTCGTCCGGGACGAGGGTAATCTTTTCGTCGGAGAACAGCATGAAGTGGAAGATGAGAATCTTTGCAGCTTCTTTCAAAGCTTCTTTCGGGTGGATGGAACCATCGGTGTCGATTTCGATGACGAGCTTTTCGTAGTCAGTCTTTTGTTCAACACGCCAGTTTTCCACTCTGAAGCTCACGTTACGGATAGGTGTGAAAATGGAGTCGATAGCGATAGTATCGACAGCAGCGCCTAAAGTCTTGTTTTCGTCAGCAGGAACATAACCTCTGCCCTTGCCTATCGTGATTTCGACATTCAGTTTCACTGACGGGTCGAGATTGCAGATGACGAGTTCAGGATTGAGCACCTGGAAGTTGGCGAGGAACTTGTTGATGTCGCCAGCGACAAACTGTTCCTGACCGCTGATGGTGACGTTAATCTTTTCGTGGTTTTCGCCAGCGACGAGTTGCTTGAAACGGACTTGCTTGAAGTTCAAGACCATGTCGGCAACGTCTTCGATAACGCCATCAATGGAGGCGAACTCATGACTTACACCGTCGATGCGGATAGAGGTGATAGCGAAGCCTTCGAGTGAAGACAGCAGTATTCTCCTCAGCGCATTTCCAATGGTTATACCGAAACCTGGTTCCAGAGGTCTGAATTCAAAAACACCTTTGGTATCGGTGCTTTCAACCATGATAACCTCATCAGGTTTTTGAAACGCTAATATTGCCATATTTTCTTTATTTACCAGGTTAAAAATCAACAATTACTTAGAATACAATTCGACGATGAGCTGTTCGTTGATATTTTCAGGAATTTCCTCACGGGTAGGATAATTCAAGAACTTACCACACATCTTGGCAGCATCCCATTCAAGCCAAGCATGACTGCTTGTTGAACGGCCTTCAACTGAATTGGTAATGACTTCCAAGCTCTTAGATTTTTCACGCACGCCAATGACATCACCAACCTTAGCGAGGTATGAAGGGATGCCCAGGATTTCACCATTGACGGTGATGTGGCGGTGGCTAACGAGCTGACGTGCAGCTGCACGGGTTGGAGCGATGCCGAGACGGTAAACGAGGTTGTCGAGACGTGATTCCATAAGCTGCATCAGGATCAAACCTGTGACGCCTTCCTTACGTCTTGCCAATTCGAAGGTCTTGCGGAATTGCTTTTCCAGAACGCCGTATGTATATTTAGCCTTTTGCTTTTCCTTCAGCTGGGTGCCATATTCAGATACTTTCTTTCTTCTTGCAGCAGCGCCGTGCATCCCAGGAGGATAGTTTCTCTTTTCGAAGTACTTGTCTGAACCAAAGATAGGTTCACCGAACTTACGAGCTATTTTCGTTTTAGGACCTGTATATCTAGCCATAATTCAAATTTTTTAATTGTTCAACTATTATACTCTTCTACGTTTTGGAGGACGGCAACCGTTGTGTGGCAATGGGGTGACGTCGATGATTTCGGTCACTTCAACACCCATTGAGTGGATAGCACGGATTGCAGATTCACGTCCTGCACCAGGTCCCTTTACATAAACTTTAACTTTACGTAATCCCAAGTCATAGGCAGTCTTGGCGCATTCTTCAGCGGCCATTTGTGCAGCGTATGGGGTGTTCTTCTTCGAACCCTTGAAACCCATCTTGCCGGCTGATGCCCAAGAGATGACTTGTCCTTCATTGTTAGTCAAAGAAATGATAATGTTATTGAAAGAAGCCTTCACGAAAGCCATGCCCGTAGCTTCAATCTTAACAACACGTTTCTTAGTTACTTTATTGGTCTTTGCCATTTTGTAATTTGTGATTTTGTAATTAAATATGATCCAACTACCTAACGATTACTTAGTAGCTTTCTTCTTGTTTGCAACAGTCTTCTTGCGGCCCTTACGGGTACGTGCGTTGTTCTTGGTGCTTTGTCCGCGCACTGGCAGACCTGCACGATGACGGACACCTCTGTAGCAACCGATATCCATCAAACGCTTAATGTTCATCTGAACTTCACCGCGAAGTTCACCTTCGGTCTTGTACTGTTCGGCAATGATGTTACGAACAGTGTTCTGTTCCTCGTCGGTCCAATCCTGAACTTTCTTGCTTGGTTCAACACCAGCCTTGGCCAGGATTTCCTTCGACAAAGATCTTCCGATACCGTAAATGTAGGTTAAAGAGATTTCTCCAGCTTTATTGCTCGGGATATCTACACCAGCGATTCTTGCCATATTATCTTAATGCTTAAATTAGTAATTCTACTCGATTAACCCTGACGCTGATTTTCCTTAGGGTTCTTCTTATTAATAACGTACACTCTGCCCTTACGCTTCACAATGATGCAGTCGGCAGATCTCTTCTTTACAGATGCTTGAACTTTCATATCTATTCTTATTAATTGTTCGCGATTAATTCTTGTATCTGAATGTGATACGGCCTTTTGTCAAATCGTAAGGAGACATTTCTACCTTAACCTTGTCGCCTGGCAATATCTTGATGTAGTGCATACGCATCTTTCCGGAAATTGTGGCCGTAATGACCAGACCGTTTTCCAGTTCGACGCGGAACATGGCATTGCCTAATGCTTCGACAACGGTGCCTTCCTGTTCTATTGACAATTGTTTTACCATACTTTATTCTTCTACTTTTACTTTTTTCTTTATTAAAATACTGACAACGAGCTTAAAACGCTATTGTCCTACGCTATTTCGGGCGGCAAAGGTAGTAATTCTTTTCCAAACTGATGTCATTTTTTCAATAATTTTCAAAAAAAGGCACTGTCGGTGAGGATTTTACCTAAGATTCAGGAGACCTCTGTTTCCACTGAAGAAGCAGAGGCTTCCTGAATTATAGCGAGGCTCGAAGCCTGAAGTTCAATCTTACATTCTGCCTACACGACCCTTGATACGACCCGACTTGGTCAGACCATCGTAGTGGCGCATCAGGAGGTGGCTTTCGATTTGTTGCAATGTGTCGAGCACAACGCCAACGAGAATCAACAGTGAGGTACCGCCATAGAAGTGTGAGAATGACGAGCTGACGCCCATGAGGGAAACGATAGCAGGCATGATAGCGACGATGGCGAGGAAAATTGATCCTGGCAACGTGATTCTTGACATGATGTTGTCAAGGTATTCAGCGGTCTTCTTACCAGGCTTGACGCCAGGGATGAAGCCACCGTTCTTCTTTATATCTTCGGCCATCTGGTTGCAGTTGATGGTAACTGCCGTATAGAAATACGTGAAGGCGATGATGAGGATAAAGAACACGAAGTTGTACCAGAAACCGTTGACATTGGTGAAAGCAGCTGCGAAACCTGTCAAGCTCTCAGTCTGTCTGAAACCGGCGATGGTGATAGGCAGGAACATGATGGCCTGAGCGAAGATGATAGGCATAACGCCGGCAGCATTCACTATCAGCGGGATGTACTGACGGACACCGCCTTACTGACGGTTACCGACAACACGCTTGGCATACTGTACCGGAATCTTTCTGGTGCCTTGCACGAGGGCGATGGTGCCGATCATGACAAAGAACAGAACGATCAGCTCGATGACGAGAACCAGAAGGCCAGTGCCGCCTTGTGCGAAGCGGGCAGCGCATTCACCGACGAAAGCACCGGGGAGACGTGCAATGATACCGATCATGATGATCAGGGAGATACCATTGCCGATACCCTTGTCCGTAATCTTTTCACCGAGCCACATGATGAACAGGGTGCCGGCGACAAGAAGGACGACAGATGAGAACCAGAAGAAGAAACCTGGATTAGAAACACCATCAAAAGGAGTGATAGCAAATTTAGCAGCTGGACCCAATTGATAAATAACGTTTCTGATGTAGCCAGGAGCCTGAACGATAACGATTACGACAGTCAGATAACGCATAATCTGGTTCATCTTCTTACGGCCGCTTTCACCTTCCTTCTGCAGACGCTGGAAGTACGGGACAGCCATGCCGAGCAGTTGGATGATGATGGACGCTGTGATGTAAGGCATGATGCCCAATGCGAAGATAGAAGCATTACCGAAAGCGCCGCCGGAGAACATGTTGAGCAATCCGAGAAGGCCTTGGCTACTGCTGTTCTGTAGCGCAGACAATTGGTTCGGGTCGATGCCTGGAAGGACAACGAACGAACCGAAGCGGTAGATCAAGATGATGAGCAACGTAAACAGTATACGTTTACGAAGTTCTTCGATCTTAAAGATGTTCCTTATAGTTTCTATTAATCTGTTCATCGCGAATTAGTATTTTTCGCAGGTTCCGCCGGCAGCTTCGATAGCCTGCTGAGCCTTAGCGGAAAATGCGTGTGCTTTAACTTCTAATTTTGCAGTCAGTTCACCACGGCCAAGAATCTTGACGAGTTCTTTCTTGTGAGTGATACCTTTTTCGACAAGCACTTCAGGAGTGATCACTGAAACGCCGTTTTCAGCAAGTTTCTGCAAAGTTGAGAGGTTAACCGGGCAATACTCCACGCGATTCAGGTTTTTGAAACCGAACTTAGGAACCAAACGGACGAGAGGCATTTGACCGCCTTGGAAGCCAATCTTGTTCTTTGCGCCAGAGCGTGCCTGAGCACCCTTATGACCACGTGTAGATGTGCCACCTTTTCCCGAACCTTGGCCACGGCCTTTTCTTGTCTTGTTCTTTACAGAACCTTTTGCTGGTTTGAGATTACTTAAATCCATAATATTGCAGATTTGATTAAGTTCAACAATTAAATTTCTTCGATCTTAAGAAGGTGAGCTACCTTGTTCACCATACCGGCCAGGCAAGGGTTGTCCATGTCAACTTCTGCTGACTGGTGCATCTTTCTCAGACCGAGTGATTTCAATGTGTCCTTCTGATCTTGTGGTCTTCCGATACCACTTCTGATTTGGGTGATTCTTACTTTTTTCATCGTTTCAAAAGTTTTATCCGTTAAACACAGTATCCAAATCCACACCTCTCAGTTCGGCGACGGTATAAGCATCGCGCATTCTTGTGAGAGCATCGAATGTAGCCTTAACCACTGAGTGAGGGTTGGAAGAACCTTTTGACTTAGCCATCACGTTCTTCACGCCGACACTTTCGAGCACGGCACGCATAGCACCACCTGCGATGACACCGGTACCAGGAGTAGCTGGCTGGATGTAAACGTAAGCGCCGCTATATTTGCCATACTGTTCGTGAGGCAATGTTCCATTCAATACAGGAACCTTGACGAGGTTTTTCTTTGCATCATCGACGCCCTTCTGGATGGCGGCGGTAGCTTCCTTGGCTTTGCCGAGACCGTAACCGACGACACCATTCTCATTGCCTACGACAACAAGAGCAGCAAATGTGAAAGTACGACCGCCCTTTGTCACCTTGGTGACGCGGTTGATGCTAACGAGACGTTCCTTGAACTCGATTTCGCTAGATTTTACTCTTTTTACGTTAACTTCTGCCATGACAATTAGAATTTTAATCCTCCATTACGAGCGCCGTCAGCCAGTGACTTCACTCTACCATGATACAAATAACCGTTACGGTCGAACACTACGGCTTCGATGCCGGCAGCCTTAGCCTTTTCGGCGATCAGGGCGCCAACCTTAGCGGCCTGTTCGATCTTCGTAATCTTTTCATTTTCGATGCCATTCTCGCGTGAGCTGGCAGCAGCCAATGTCTTGCCGACTTCGTCGTCAATCAGCTGCACATAGATTTGCTTGTTGCTTCTGAAGACGCTCATGCGTGGACGGGCAGCAGTACCAGAGATTTTCTTTCTGATGCTCTTCTTGATGATTTGTCTTCTTTCTTCTTTAGTTTTTGCCATTTTCTTACTGAGGTATTAATGATTACTTACCAGCAGCTTTACCTGCCTTACGTCTCAGGACTTCGCCTTCGAACTTGATACCCTTACCCTTATAAGGTTCAGGCTCACGCATTGAACGGATCTTTGCGGCCACCTGACCAAGAAGTTGTTTGTCGTATGAACGCATCTTCAAAATAGGATTCTTACCTCTTTCGTTGATGGTTTCAATTTTAATCTCTGCCGGCATCTCGAAGAAGATGTTGTGAGAGAAACCAAGACCTAATTCAAGGATCTGTCCCTTAGCTTCAGCCTTGTAGCCGACGCCGACAAATTCCTGAACGGTTTCGAAACCTTCGCTTACGCCCTTGACCATGTTGGCGATCAAAGCGCGATAGAGGCCATGCTTTGAGCCAGCTTCAGCAACTGCTTCGTTTGGCTTGACATGGATCTGGTCGCCTTCGATTTCGAGGATGACATGATCGTAGAATTTCTGTGAAAGTTCACCGAGTTTACCTTTAACTGTAATGACCTGAGCATCGTTGTCGATGTTCACTGTAACGCCGGCCGGAATGGCGATAGGCAATTTACCAATACGTGACATATTCTCTATCTCCTTCCTTTAATTAGCTAACGTAACACAAAACTTCGCCACCGATGTGGAGCTTACGGGCTTCCTTGTCAGTCATAACACCCTGAGAAGTGGAAATGATGGCGATACCGAGGCCATTCATCACTCTTGGGAGGTTTTCGCTGTCTGCATATCTTCTCAAACCAGGACGTGAAACGCGGTCGATGGTTGTGATTGCAGGCACTTTGGTCACAGGATGATACTTAAGAGCGATCTTAATGACATTCTGTGATTTCTTTTCGCCTTCTTCAAACTTATAGTTGAGGATGTAGCCCTTTTCGAAAAGGATCTGGGTCATAGCCTTCTTAATGTTTGAAGCCGGGATTTCAACGATTCTATGCTTTGCATTGACAGCATTGCGAATACGTGTCAAATAATCTGCTATAGGGTCTGTATTCATCTTTAATCTAATCTTAAATGTTTACCAACTAGCTTTCTTAACACCTGGGATCAAGCCTTTCAGTGCCATTTCACGGAAATTGATACGTGAGATGCCGAACTGTCTCATATAGCCCTTTGGACGGCCAGTGAGTTGGCAACGGTTGTGCAAACGGACTGGTGAAGCGTTCTTAGGCAGTTTCTGCAAAGCTTCATAATCGCCAGCTTCCTTCAAGGCTGCACGCTTAGCGGCGTATTTGGCCACCATTTGTGCTCTTTTGCGCTCGCGCGCTTTCATTGACTCTTTTGCCATGGTTTACTTTTTTTGATTTTTAAAAGGAAGACCGAATTTTTTCAACAAAGCCAAAGCCTCTTGGTCAGTATTGGCTGAAGTGACGAAGGTGATGTTCATACCGTTCAGTTTGTTAACCTTTTCGATATCGATTTCCGGGAAAATGATCTGTTCGGTGATACCGAAGCTGTAATTGCCACGGCCATCAAAGCCTTTGTCGTTGATACCCCTGAAGTCACGGACACGTGGAAGGGCTACGCAGACTAAACGTTCGAGAAATTCGTACATCTTGTCACCGCGCAGCGTTACGTGCACGCCAATCGGGTTGCCACGGCGCAGTTTGAAGTTACTGACGTCGTGCTTAGAAATAGTCGGTACGGCTTTCTGACCGGTGATAGCTGTCATTTCCTCTACACCATAGTCAATCAGTTTCTTATCGGCCAAAGCTGCGCCGATACCCTGATTAAGTGAAATTTTCAAAAGCCGTGGAACCTGCATCACTGATTTGTAGTGGAATTCTTCCATCAATGCAGGCACGATTTCACTCTTGTATTGTCCTCTAAGTCTGGGTTGATAGTTCATATTACTTTATGATTTCGCCTGTTTTCTTTGAATAACGGACTGATTTGCCGTTTTCGTCTTTCTTACGGCCAATTCTGGTAGGTTTGCCGCTCTTGTCGACAACCATCAGGTTGGAGATGTGGATAGGGGCTTCCTGTTTGATGATGCCGCCTTGTGGATGTTCGGTGTTAGGGCGTGTGTGCTTCGAAATGATTCTGACGCCTTCGACGACAGCTCTATTCTTTTCGACATCGACGCTCATAACCTTACCCTGTTTGCCTTTGTCATTGCCTGAAAGGACCAAAACAGTGTCGCCTTTCTTTACATGTAATTTACTCATAGTTGATTCGAATTTTTAATTACAATACTTCTGGAGCGAGCGAAACTATTTTCATGAAATTCTTTTCACGCAACTCTCTGGCAACTGGTCCAAAGATACGTGTACCGACGAGTTCACCGGCCTGGTTCAGAAGGACGCAGGCATTGTCGTCGAAGCGGATGTAAGAGCCATCGGCGCGACGGGTTTCCTTCTTGGTACGGACTACGACTGCCTTTGAGACGGTACCTTTCTTGACGTTACCGCTCGGGAGGGCGCTTTTAACGGTGACCACGATGATGTCGCCAATGTGGGCGAAACGCTTTCTGGTGCCACCTAAAACTCTGATGCAAAGAACTTCCTTAGCACCACTATTATCAGCTACTGCAAGTCTGGTTTCCTGTTGTATCATATTACTTAGCCCTTTCGATAATTTCTACTAATCTCCAATGTTTATGTCTGCTCAACGGACGGGTTTCCATGATGCGCACGGTATCACCGATGTTGCAGTCATTCTTTTCGTCATGAGCCATGAAACGGCTGGTCTTCTTAATGAATTTGCCGTAGATAGGGTGTTTTTCGCGACGTTCGATCTCCACGACGATGGATTTGTCCATCTTGTTGCTGACAACCACGCCGATTCTTTCTTTTCTAAGATTTCTTGTAAGTTCCATAGTATCAATCGTCGTTTAATTATTTATTACCTTCGATTTCACGTCTTCTCAATTCAGTCAGATAACGTGCAATGTCCTTACGGGTGGCGCGGATCTGGTTTGGATTTTCAAGCGGTGACACAGCGTGATTAAGTTTCAGCTTAACCAACTGGGTGCGAGCTTCTTCTAAACGTTCATTCAGATCGGCGATGCTCAAATCTTTAATTGAATCTTGCTTTTTCATTGTACTTTTCGACTTAATTATTCAACGTAATCTCTTCTAACCACAAACTTCGTCGTTACAGGCAGTTTCTGAGCTGCGAGACGGAGAGCTTCCTTGGCTACTGCCAACGGCACGCCTTCTGCTTCGAACAGCATGTGACCTGGTGTAACACGAGCTACGAAGTACTCAGGATCACCCTTACCTTTACCCATACGTACGTCAAGAGGCTTCTTGGTGATTGGTTTGTCAGGGTAGATTCTGATCCAAATTTGACCTTCACGCTTCATGTAACGTGTGACGGCCTGACGGGCAGCTTCGATTTGGCGAGCCGTAATCAAAGCTTCTTCCAATGTCTTGATGCCAAAAGATCCGAAAGCTAATTCATGGCCGCGGAAAGCGTTACCTTTCATCTTACCTTTTTGGGGTCTTCTGAACTTCTGTCTTTTAGGTTGTAACATAGTTACTTAACTTTTAAAGTTTACAAAATTATTTACGTTTTCCTTCGCCACGACGTGGACCGCGACCTGCTGGACGTGGAGCACCCTGTTTCTTAGCAGGAGCTGCGACGCTTGTCGGAACCAGTTCTGGCTTACCAAAGATTTCACCTTTGCAGATCCACACCTTAACGCCGAGACGGCCGTAGGATGTGTGGGCTTCAACTAAAGAATAGTCGATGTCGGCACGCAGGGTATGCAGTGGAGTACGACCTTCCTTGTATGATTCGGAGCGGGCGATTTCGGCGCCGCCTACACGACCAGAGATCAAAATCTTGATACCTTCGGCACCCATACGCATGGTACCCTGAGCAGCAGCCTTGATGGCGCGACGGTATGAAACACGTCCTTCGATTTGCTTGGCAATCGTGCTTGCTACGATATAAGCATCAAGTTCAGGTCTCTTAATTTCGTTAATGTTGATTTGAACATCCTTGCCGGTGAGTTTCACCAGTTCTTTCTTCAGCTTGTCGACTTCTTCGCCGCCCTTGCCGATGATCATGCCTGGACGTGCTGTGAAGATGGTCACAGTGACATATTTCAAGGAACGTTCGATGGCGATCTTTGAGATGCCAGCCTTGCCGAGACGAGCGTTCAGATACTTACGGATCTTGTCGTCTTCAACGAGCTTAGCTGAAAAATCTTTTCCGCCATACCAGTTGGAATCCCATCCTTTGATGACTCCCAATCTAAGACCTATAGGATTAGTTTTTTGTCCCATTATTTAATCTTTTTATTCTCCAATTATTCTTCGTTAGCAATTCTGCTGTCCACAATCATAGTAACGTGATTTGAACGCTTGCGGATGTGGAATGCACGTCCGTGAGGGGCTGCCTGGATACGCTTCAGCGTACGACCTTCGTCAACCCAGATTTCCTTTACGTAAAGGTTGCTGTCTTCAACACGTTTTCCTTCGTTCTTAGCTTCCCAGTTAGCAATTGCCGAACGCAGCAGTTTGTAAACTGGCTTCGATGCTTCCTTGGATGAATATTGCAAGGCATGCAGTGCAAGCTCAACTTTCTGACCTCTGATCATGTCAGCAACAAGGCGCATCTTGTAAGGTGATGTAGGAACATCATTCAGATGAGCGATGGCTACAGATTTGCGAGCTTCCTTAATGGATTCTGCTCTGTTATGTTTTCTAGCTCCCATTGTTACCTATTTTACTTGTTACCTTTATCTTTATTACCAGCGTGACCTCTGAAGATTCGTGTCGGAGCGAATTCGCCGAGTTTGTGGCCAACCATGTTTTCAGTTACGTAAACAGGGATGAACTTGTTGCCATTGTGGACGGCGATGGTCTGACCGACGAAATCAGGAGAAATCATTGATGCTCTTGACCATGTCTTGATAACGGTCTTCTTACCGCTTTCAACGTTTTCCATCACTCTCTGCTGGAGTTTGTAGTGGATGTATGGACCTTTTTTTAATGAACGACTCATAATAATGAAATTTTCCTGATTAAATTACTTCTTTCTTCTGTCGATAATATACTTGTTCGAAGCAGCCTTTGGTCTGCGTGTCTTGTAGCCCTTTGCCGGCAAGCCCTTGCGTGAGCGTGGGTGACCGCCAGATGCACGGCCTTCACCACCACCCATCGGGTGATCGACTGGGTTCATGACAACACCACGGTTGTGAGGACGGCGGCCCAACCAGCGGCTGCGACCAGCCTTACCTGACTTCTCAAGGTTATGGTCAGCATTTGAAACTGAACCGATGGTAGCCTTGCAAGCTTGGAGAATCATACGGGTTTCGCCTGAAGGCATGCGGAGGATGGCATACTTGCCGTCACGGCTCATCAACTGAGCGTAAGAACCGGCTGAACGGGCCATCTTGGCACCCTGACCTGGGCGAAGCTCGATGTTATGAACGATGGTACCGAATGGCACTTCGCTCAGATATAAGGTATTGCCAACGTTTGGCTGAACACCTTTACCGGACATGACTTCCTGACCGACCTTGAGGCCTGCAGGAGCAATGATGTAACGCTTTTCACCATCCTTGTAGTAAATCAAGGCGATGCGAGCGGTACGGTTTGGATCGTATTCGATAGACTTCACGACGCCCGGAACTCCGTCCTTATCGCGCTTGAAGTCAATGATTCTGTATTGTCTCTTATGGCCGCCGCCTCTGTAACGGACAGTCATTTCACCACTTGAATTACGTCCACCGGTGCTCTTGTGAGGAGCCAGCAATGACTTTTCCGGTCTGTCTGTCGTAATTTCGTCAAAAGCGCTAATAACTTTAAAGCGCTGACCTGGTGTCGTTGGTTTGTATTTCTTTAAAGCCATCTTTAGATATTGCTAAAAAAGTCAATTGTTTCACCTTCTTTCAAAGTAACGATAGCCTTCTTGAAAGCGTCGGCCTTACCGGTGATGACGCCAGCCTTGGTATAACGTGACTTTGACTTACCTGCATAATTCATTGTGTTGACGGCAGCAACCTTAACGTCGTAAAGTTTCTCAACTTCTTCCTTGATCTGGAGTTTGTTGGCGCGCTTGTCAACGATGAATGCGTACTTATTCAGCTTTTCGCTGATTGCGGTCATCTTTTCTGTAATGACGGGTTTCTTTATGATAATCATCTCTTTCTCGTGTTTTAACGGTTAAACATTATCCAAGGATTTCGTCGATTGGTTTGAGAGCACTCTCGCAAATGAAGATCTTCTTGGAATTCAGAATATCATAAGTAGTCAGCATACGGGCCAAAGCGACCTTTGTGCGCTGAATGTTGCGAGCGGAAAGGACAACGTTCTTGTCAGGTTCAGCAAACACGAACATGTTTCTGTTGCCGTTGACTTTGAAGCTATTCAAAACGTTGACCATCTGCTTTGTCTTGATTGTATCGAAAGTGAAATCTTCGACAACTACGATGGCTTCATCAGCAATCTTTGCGGACAAGGCTGACTTACGGGCCAAAACCTTGACTTTCTTGTTCAGCTTGAAGCTGTAATCGCGTGGTTTAGGACCGAAAACACGGCCGCCGCCTCTCAACACTGGAGAGTTGATGTCGCCACGACGAGCGCCGCCTGTACCCTTCTGACGGAAGAGTTTGCGGGTGCTACCAGCAACTTCGCTGCGTTCCTTTGACTTGTGAGTACCTTGACGCTGATCTGCGAGATACTGTTTCACTGCCAGATACATGACATGTTCGTTTGGTTCGATAGCATAGATGTTATCGTTCAGAACGACAGTACGGCCTGTATCTTCACCTTTAATGTTATAGACTCTTAACTCCATCTCTCAATTTTTAAGTATCCGTTCTTTGGGCCTGGAACAGCACCCTTAACAACTAACAAGTTCTTTTCAGGAACGATTTTAACGATGACAAGGTTGGTAACCTTGACTTTTCTGTTACCCATCTGGCCACCCATACGCAGACCCTTGAATACTCTTGAAGGGTAAGCGCAAGCGCCGATGGAACCTGGCTTTCTCAAACGGTTGTGCTGACCGTGAGTAGCCTGACCAACGCCATTGAAATGATGACGTTTCACTACGCCCTGGAAGCCTTTACCTTTGCTGATGCCGCTGACATCAACATATTCGCCTTCCATGAACACGTCGACGGTAATTGTTTCGCCTAATTGTTTTCTGTGGCCTTCTTCGAAACGCGAGAATTCGCGAACCAGCTTTTTAGGTGTCGTGTTAGCCTTTGCAAAGTGACCTTGCTCAGCCTTTGAAGTGTTTTTCACCTTCTTTTCATCGAAACCAAGCTGGATAGCACTATAACCGTCTTTCTCAACTGTTCTGACTTGGGTGACTACGCACGGACCAGCCTCAATGACTGTGACAGGAATCATTTTTCCTGATTCATCGTAGATGCTCGTCATCCCAATCTTTTTTCCTAGTAATCCTGACATTGCTACTTAAGCTTTTAATTTTTTTGTACTAGATAGGTTTGTTTAAAGTTTAATTTCTACTTCCACACCACTGGGGAGCTCCAGCTTCATCAGCGCGTCGATCGTCTGAGAGGTCGAGTTGTAAATGTCGAGCAGTCTCTTGTAGGTCGAAAGCTCGAATTGTTCTCTTGACTTCTTGTGAACGAAGGTTGAACGCAAGACAGTGTAGATCTTCTTGTTGGTCGGCAACGGAATAGGACCGCTGACGATTGCTCCAGTCGACTTGATGGTTTTAACGATCTTCTCGGCTGACTTGTCAACCAAGTTGTGGTCGTGCGACTTTAATTTAATTCTAATTCTCTGGCTCACAATAATTATTATTTATTGAATTATTTTCTTAAATGAAAAATAGTCCTTTTGCCTTTTTAATCACCACATCGGCAATGGCTTCAGGGACAGGAGCGTAATGGCTCAACTCCATACTGAAGTTGGCACGACCCGACGACAGGGAACGTAAGGTGGTAATGTATCCGAACATCTCTGCCAGCGGAACGTCTGCCTTGACTACCTGAGAGCCTATCTCAGCAATGACTTCACGCAATATAGATCTCTTTTTGTTCAAATCGCCCGTCACATCACCTAAGTATTGGTCGGGGCAACGTACTTCAACTTTCATAATAGGTTCCATAAGGACTGCACCTGCCTTGAGGCCGGCTTCCTTGAAGGCGATGCTTGCGCAGCTCTCAAACGAAAGCGCGTCGCTATCGACCGGATGGAACGAACCATCTGTAAGGGTCACTTTGAGATTCTCAACAGGGAATCCTGCCAGCACACCAGTGTTCATGGCTCCCTTGAAGCCCTTCTCGATGGCCGGAATGTATTCGCGTGGTATCACGCCATTCTTCGTATTGTCGACAAACTGCAAACCCATAACACCTGCATCGGCTGGACCCATTGTAAACTCGATGTCAGCGAACTTACCCTTGCCACCGGTCTGTTTTTTATAGACTTCACGATGCTGAATTGTTTGAGTAAAGGCTTCCTTGTATGCGACCTGTGGACGACCGGAATTGACTTCAACGCCGAATTCCCTCTTTAAACGGTCCAAAATAATATCAAGGTGTAATTCGCCCATACCTGACAATATGGTCTGACCCGAATTTTCATCGGTGTGTACGAAAAGCGTTGGATCTTCCTCAACCAGTTTGGTCAAGGAGATAGCCAGTTTGTCGAGATCTGCTGTGACTTTAGGCTCAACGGCGATGTTGACCACTGGATCAGGGAACTTGATGTTCTCGAGAATCAGCGGCTTGTTTTCAACCGTCAACGTATCACCTGTGCGGATGAGTTTGAAACCGACCGCAGCGCCAATGTCGCCCGCCGAGATTTCATCCATTGGGTTCTGTTTGTTGGCGTGCATCTGAACGATTTTAGAAATGCGTTCACGCTTGCCGGTCGAAACGTTCATGACGGTTTCGCCTGCCTTTAGGGTACCCGAATAGACGCGGAAGAAAGCAAGACGGCCGACGAAAGGATCGGTGGCAATCTTGAATGCCAGAGCGCAGAACGGTCCGTTCGGATCGGCCTTGCGGATTTCCTCTTCTTCGGTCTTAGGATTGATGCCCGTGACATGGTCGATGTCCAAAGGACTTGGCAGATAGTTGACGATGCCGTCGAGGAGCATCTGCACGCCTTTGTTTTTAAAAGATGAACCGCACATTACCGGACAAATGCGAAGGTCAAGCGTTTCCTTGCGAATCTGAGCGATAAGCTCTTCTTCGGTAATGCTGTCAGGGTCTTCCATGTACTTTTCAAACAGTTCGTCGTTATCTTCAGCGGCGCCTTCGATAAGCTTGGTACGGTATTCTGCTACCATATCCTTCATATCTTCAGGGATTTCCACTTCGTTGAAAACGGAACCGTTGTCTTCTTCTTCCCAAACGTATGCCTTGTTCTTGATCAGGTCGACGACACCGACGAAGTTATCTTCGGCGCCGATAGGCAGCTGAATCGGGACAGGAGTAGCATGGAGACGGTCTTCAATCTGGTCCATGACCTTGAAGAAGTCGGCTCCTACCCTATCCATCTTGTTGACGTAGCAAATACGTGGTACCTTATATTTATTAGCCTGATGCCAAACGGTTTCCGACTGAGGCTCGACACCGCCAACAGCGCAGAAAATGGCGATAGCGCCATCCAGAACGCGCAGCGAACGTTCAACTTCAACAGTGAAGTCGACGTGGCCGGGAGTATCGATGATATTGATCTTATATGCCTCATTATTAAGGTGCCAGAACACCGTAGTAGCAGCTGAAGTGATGGTTATGCCGCGCTCCTGTTCCTGGACCATCCAATCCATGGTGGCAGCGCCGTCGTGAACCTCACCGATCTTATGACTACGGCCAGTATAATAGAGGATGCGCTCGGTCGTAGTGGTCTTACCGGCATCGATGTGAGCCATAATACCAATGTTACGGACGAGTGTCAAGTTATTCATATTATCCTGGACGTTTTGCATAATTAGTTCAATCTAACTCTATTAGAATCTGAAATGCGAGAATGCCTTGTTAGCATCTGCCATTCTGTGGATTTCTTCTTTCTTCTTGAATGCAGAACCTTCTTCCTTGTAAGCTGCCATGATTTCCGAAGCGAGCTTCAGAGCCATCGATTTCTCGTGACGTTTGCGGGCATAACCGATCAGGTTCTTCATACCGATGCTCTGCTTACGGGCAGGACGGATTTCTGAAGGAATCTGGAAGGTAGCACCACCGATACGACGGCTTCTTACTTCCACTTGAGGGGTAACGTTGGCCAGAGCCTTCTTCCACACCTCAACTGGATTTTCGTTGAGCTTACTTTCAACGATGTCCATTGCTTCGTAGAAAATCTGATAAGCCAAATTCTTCTTACCTTCAAGCATGATGTTGTTCACGAACTTAGTGACCAGAACATCATTGTACTTTGGGTCAGGAAGGATAATTCTCTTCTTTGGTTTAGCTTTTCTCATGTCTTTAAGTCTTTACTTTTTGACTAATCACTTATTTCTTTGCGGCTGTTTTTTTAGGTCGTTTAGCACCGTATTTAGATCTGCGCTGGCGGCGGCCATCAACACCTGATGTATCCAATGCACCACGGATGATGTGATAACGCACACCTGGCAAATCCTTAACACGACCTCCTCTGATCATGACGATAGAGTGTTCCTGCAGGTTATGGCCTTCGCCCGGGATGTATGCGTTGACTTCCTTCTGGTTGGTCAAACGAACCCTGGCAACCTTACGCATTGCTGAGTTAGGCTTTTTAGGGGTTGTCGTGTAAACACGAACGCACACGCCACGACGCTGTGGACATGAATCCAATGCTGGTGACTTACTCTTGTCGATCAATTTCTGGCGCCCTTTGCGCACTAATTGTTGAATAGTCGGCATTTTAATTTGTTAGGTTTAATTTATTAGTTTATTACTCCCTCTCACGAGGACTATTTTTATCAAACACAAGCCAAATCTGCTCGAAGGCACCGCTTTCAAGATGTAGTTGGGAAACACAATAAGCCATACGGCTTAGAAGTCTATAAACCCACGATGTAATGTAAACGCTTGACTTTTATTGTCTTACATCGTGCAGAAACCTATCACGTTTAACTTATCAGGTTCCTAACTATATCATTTTCAAGGGTAAACCCTCTTTCAATTCAGCGCGGCAAAAGTACAACATTTTTCAATACGATGCACATTAATTTGACTATTTTTTCAAAGAAAATGGTTTTATTATTGTAAATCAGCAAGTTAAATACAAAAATAAAACCATTTTCTCTATTAATTCCAATAATCACCGTGCCACAAGGCCGCCGTCGACCAGATAATGGCCGCCCGTGCAGAAACTCGAAGCATCGGATGCGAGGAAATACATCACCTCGGCCACTTCTTCAGGATAACCCGACTTGCCTCTTGCATACAGCTTGTCTTCTTCCTTCCAAAGCTCATCGGCTGTGCAATTGCTTGCTTTTGCCACCTTCTGGAAAAGGTTTTCAGCCAAAGGCGTGTGAATAGTACCTGCGCATACGGCATTTACACGGATATTCTTTGGCCCAAGGTCGATGGAAAGGCTGCGCGTGATTTGTCCGAGGGCGCCCTTGGTCATGCCGTATGCAAAACTATTCGGCTTGCCGACGAACCATTGGTCGGAAGCATTGATGACGACAGAACCGCCGCCTGCCTCAACCAGATAAGGCACGGCTTCGCGCAAGGTGTTGACCGTTCCATAGATGTTCGTTTGAATCATCAGGTCAAGTTCCTCATCAGTAATGTCGAGCAAGGTGTTCTGACGGTGTATGCCTGCATTGGCGATAATGCTGTCCAACTTGCCGAAACGCGAATACGTGGCCGAGACCGCATTGCGAATCTCTTCCCTGACTCTCGTATTGCCTTCCGTGAAAAGCAGACGGTCAGGCACGTTCAGTGTTTCCATCAACTTGTTTGCCGCCTCAACGTTGATGTCCATGAAAGAAACGTTCCATCCTTCACGGATGAATTTTGCGACTGCTGCCGCTCCAATTCCGGTTGATCCACCGGTGATAAATACTGTTTTGTTCATATCTTTTTTGAATATAATTTGTGCAAAAATAATCAAAATCGGATTGCCGCAATAGAAATTATTTCAAGACCGAATCGCTACTAAAATGGGAAAAAGCCAACGGATTACTCCGCTGGCTTTATAAATTGCATTTTTCAAAGGCTCATTTCGACAGGCTCAATGAGCTATGAAGGAATTATTCTCCAAGCAAATGTTCGAAAAGGAAGCCATTAATCTTGGTGAACAAGTGCATACGGCATTCTCCATCGCCATATTCGTAGCCGCCATAGATGCCGTGATTCTTGTTCGGGTAAATCATCAAGTCGAACTGCTTGCCGTTCGAAATCATGGCTTTGATGAGTTCCATGGCATTCTGATAATGCACATTATCGTCGCCGCTGCCGTGGCAAAGGAGGTAGTTGCCCTTGATCATGGCAGTATTGTTGACTGGCGAATTCAGGTCGTAGCCGTCAGGATTTTCCTGCGGGGTGCGCATGAAACGTTCGGTGTAGACATTGTCATAATAACGCCAGTTGGTGACAGGAGCTACAGAGACAGCCGTGCTGATGACCTCCGAGCCTTTGGTGATGCCGTTGGCTGCCATGAAACCGCCGTAACTCCAACCATAAATACCGATGCGGTCGGCATCGACGTAAGGCTTTTTGGCCATGTACTTGGCAAGGGTTATCATATCTTCGGTTTCGTATTTGCCAAGTTGCAGATAAGTCATCTTCTTGAACATTTCGCCCTGTGCGCCGCTACCTCTATTATTAATAGACACGCTGATGATGCCGTGCTGTGCCAAAAGCTGCAGCCACCAGAAATCGCTGTCGGCCCAAGAATTGTTCACAGTCTGATAACCAGGACCGCCGTAAACGTAAATCAAGACAGGATATTTCTTGTCCGGGTCGAAATCAGGAGGGAGAATCTGCCATGCATCAATTTCGGCTTGTGTTCCGTCAGGCATCACGAAAGCAGGGTCGCTGATGGTGAAGAATGACTTTTCGCCCAAATTGAAGTCCTTCATCTTCTCGACAAACTCATGATTGTCTTCCAAAACGCGCACCACTTTGCCTTTTTTATCGTAAAGGACATATTGGTTCGGGTGGCTTGAGGTTGAGTTTATATTAATAAGGTATGAGAAGTCGTTGCTGAAACGTGCGTTGTTGGTGCCTTCCAGACCTATCACTTCGCGGACGTTGCCTTTCAGGTCGACGGCATAAATCTGACGCTCGATATGCGATTTCTTGGCAGCCTGGAAAAAGACTTCCTTGCCATCGAAACCATAAACCTGCGTCACATCCCAGTTGCCGGTGGTCAGTTGTTTGACAAGGGTGCCATCCATGAGATACATGTAGATGTGGTTGTAGCCGCTCTTTTCGGAAGTCATCAGGAAAGTGTTGCCATCGTCGACAAAAGTCCAGTCGTCGGTGATGTCGATGTAGTAATCGTTGGTTTCATCGTAGAAAACGCGGCTTTCGCCAGTCGTTGCGTTAGCGGCAAGGATTTCGAGATGATTCTGATGACGGTTGAGGCGCTGGATGGCCAAGGTGTTGGCATCCTTAGTCCAGCCGATGCGTGGCAGATAAATGTCGGTTTCTTCGCCAGTGTCCATTTTCACACTCTTTCCCGTTGCGAGGTCATAAACAAAGACTTCTACTATGCTGTTGTCTTCGCCGGCCTTAGGATATTTGAAACTGTACCAGTCAGGATAAAGGCCTTCAAACTCTTCCATCTGGAATTCCTTCACATTGGATTCGTCGAAACGATAGTAGGCGATTTTCTTGCTGTCGGGCGACCAATAGAAGCCTTGCGAAAAGCTGAATTCCTCTTCATAGACCCAGTCGGGAGCACCGTTGATGATGTGGTTATAGAGGCCATCGTGAGTGAATTGTTTTTCTTCGCCTGTAGCCAAATCCTTGATGAAAAGGTTGTTGTCGCGCATGAAAGCCACCTTGGTGGCATCGGGCGAGAAAGTGGCGAGACGCTGTTTGCCGTTTTCAGAAAGCGGCTGCAAGGTCTTGGCTTTCATGTCGTAGACATAATAAGTGGCGTGGAACGAATGGCGATAGATGTACTCCATATCGGTGAGGCACAACACTTTGTCTTCGTTATGGCTTAATTCGTAATTCTGGAGGCGGATAGGCAGGGTGTCGCCAGACAAAACGAGGTCGTTGAGTGAGAACAAAGTGTTCACCAACTTGCCCGTCTTGTAGTTGTAGATGTTCAAGGAACCTTTTTCGAAGGAGCCATAAGTCTTGCCATCCTTCATGGAATTCATGCCGCGGACGCCTTTTGTAGAGAAGGTTGAGCGCATGTAAAGGTCTTCCAATTCAAAATTCTTCTTTTCCTGGGCCGTAGCCGAGAATGTTCCAACAGCAAGGAACAAACTGATCAATAGGTATTTAACTTTCATAATACTGAGTTTTAATAGTACAAAGATAGAAAATTTTCAAAAAAAGAAAGAAAAAAGTTTGGAGGTAACGAAAAAAGCTGTACTTTTGCACCCGCAATGGGACGGTAGCTCAGTTGGTTTAGAGCGCATGCTTGACAGGCATGAGGTCACAAGTTCGATCCTTGTTCGCCCCACAGAGAACGCCCTCGAGGCGTTTTTTTGTAAGTGTTTGAAATTGATGGGACGTTAGCCCAGTTGGTTTAGAGCGCTGCCTTCACACGGCAGAGGTCACTGGTTCGAGTCCAGTACGTCCCACAGAACGGAAGCGGTCAACAGTTGTTGACCGCTTTTTTTGTTGTTTTTACACCTTATTATATATAATAAAGCACATAAAACTTGCAGCATTCAAAGTAATTCCCTATTTTTGTCGTTTCAAAACAGAATTACAAACACATAAATAGAAATGATGCAAAACAATATCGTACCCGCAGAGACCACAAAGAAAGTCTTTAGTGAAAGCGGCATCGCCTGCATTGGCAAGGCCGGCATTCGTGAAATCAACAAATTGGCGAGAGACCTTGAAGCCGCCAGTGGCGTGAAATTCATCCACATGGAAATCGGCAATCCTGGCCTTCCAGCTGCACAAGCAGGCATCGAAGCCCAGATTAAAGCCCTTCAGGACGGCGTTGCAGCCAACTACCCTCCTATCGACGGCGCCCCGATTCTGAAAAACGAAGCCTCACGCTTCATCAAGAATTTCCTTGACCTCGATGTAGCACCTGCCAACTGCATTCCTACCGTGGGTTCCATGCAAGGTGCTTTCGCAAGTTTCATGATTTGCGGTCACCTCGATGCAAAGAAAAACACCATCCTTTTCATCGACCCAGGTTTTCCGGTTCACAAATTCCAGAATAAGGTCTTGAACATTCCTATGGAATCGTTCGACATTTACGAATACCGTGGCGAAAAGCTCCGCGCAAAACTGGAAGAAGTGCTGAGCAAAGGCAATATTCACAGCATCCTTTATTCGAATCCTAACAACCCGACATGGGTCTGCCTCACCGACGAAGAACTGAAGATTATCGGTGAAATGGCTAACAAATACGATGTCATCGTCATGGAAGACCTCGCCTACTTCGGCATGGACTTCCGCAAGGACTACAGCCATCCTGGCGTTGCTCCTTTCCAGCCAAGCGTTGGCAAATATACCGACAATTACATCCTGATGATTTCAAGCTCGAAGGCTTTCAGCTATGCTGGCGAACGTTGCGCTATCATCGGCATCAGCGACAAACTCGCCGTGCGCCACTATCCTGACCTGAAGAAATTCTGCGGACAGGAAGTCTTCCTGAGAGGCATTCTCTTCGGTGCCCTCCACCCGCTCACCTCAGGCACATCACACTCAGCACAATTTGCTTTGGCTGGCGTGATGAAAGCCGTCAACGATGGCACTTACAACTACCGCGACGACGTTCTGGAATATGGCCGCAAAGCCAAACTGATGAAAGATGCCTTCACATCAAACGGCTTCACCATCACCTACGACGAAGACCTTGGCGAACCGATTGCCGATGGTTTCTATTTCACCTACTGCTATCCAGGTTTCACTGGCGCTGATTTGGTCGAAGAGATGATGTATTACGGCATTTCAGCCATTTCGTTGGACACCTGCGGCAGCACCAAGCAAGGCATCCGCGCCTGCACCTCACTGATTCAGAGAGAAGAAATTCCGGTGCTGGCCGAGAGACTGGCTATGTTTGCAAAAGACCATCCAGTGAAATAAGTTGGGAGTTAGGAATTAGGAGTTAGGAGTATTTTGAGTGGAAAGTTTTAAAGTAGGGATGCACCGCGTGCATCCGTCAAGTGAAAAATAAATTCCGTTCATTTCGACAAGCTCAATGAGCTGTCTTGATTTTACGACGACAAAAAACTCGGGAATTGGCTGATGCCGATTTCCGAGTTTTCTTTTGCGAACCAATTATTTTGCAATGAATTAGGAAAAACAAAATAAATGCGTATTTTTGCTGCGTTGTTATGTCAAAAACACTTTGATGAAAGAAATGGATTTGCATGAAGAAAAGCCCAAATGCGCTGATGAAATCACAATCAGCAATGAAGATTCCCTATTTTATAAGGTATCGGAACTGATTGAAGAAAGCCGCAAACACATTGCAAAAGCGGTGAATATTGCAATGGTCTATACCTATTATGGAATAGGTTTATACATTGTCAATTACGAGCAGCAGGGCAACGACAGAGCTGGTTATGGGAAGGGTGTTCTAAAAAGGCTTTCCGAAAAACTTTCTGCAAAATACGGAAAAGGATGGTCCGTTGACACACTGGAAAACGCAAGAAAACTGTATCTGGTTTATAGAAAATCCGAACCAGCGGTTAGCATTTTCGATAATCTTGAACACAATTTCGTTTTACCTTGGTCCCATTACCTAATACTCACTCGCATTGACAACCCATTGGAACGCAGTTTTTACGAAGTTGAATGTCACAAACAAAACTGGAGCAAACGTGAACTTCAACGGCAAGTTGCAAGCAGCCTGTTTGAGCGTTTGGCCTTGAGCCGCAACAAAGATGAAATCATGCGTCTTGCGACAGAAGGTCAGACCGTGGAGAAGCCATCCGACATTTTGCGCGACCCATTAGTACTTGAATTTGTCGGGCTGAAACCTGATTCATCCTATTCCGAAAACGGTTTAGAGACAGCCATCATCGACAAACTGCAATTCTTTTTGCTCGAATTAGGCAAAGGATTCCTTTTCGAAGCCCGTCAGAAACGATTCACTTTCAACGAAGACCATTTTTTGTGGATCTTGCCTTTACAATCGCCTGTTGCAATGCTATGTACTCATAGACCTGAAAACCGACAAATTGACGCATCAGGATTTGGGACAAATGCAAATGTATGTCAATTACTTCAACCGCTATGTCAAGCAGGATTTCGAGAAACCTACCATTGGAATTCTGCTATGCAAACAGAAAAACGATGCTTTAGTGGAACTCACCCTACCCGAAGACGCAAACATTTACGCCCAACAATATGCACTTTGTTTACCAGAAAAGAGTCTCTTGCAACAGAAACTTCTGGAATGGATTGAAGAATACGAAAGAGACGAAGCTCGTGCCACTAATAATTGAAACTTTCCAATAAAAAAAGCGAAAAACGATACAACAAAAGCAATAAATCATTATCTTTGCAACTCATTTAATAGTAAACACAAAATTTTAAAAACTTATAAATATGGCAAAATTCAGAGGAGCCATTGTTGTTGACACCGAGCGTTGCAAGGGATGTTCAGTATGCATCACCGCTTGCCCATGTGGCGTCATCGAACTGGCAAAAGAAGTAAACGGAAAAGGTTACAATTACGCATTCATGGCCAATCCGGACAAGTGCATTGGCTGCGCAAGCTGCGGCATCACCTGCCCTGACGGCGTGATCAAGGTCTACAAGAAGGCCATCGAGTAAAACCCAACCAATTGTCTAACAATTTAAAAACTTACATAATGGGAGAATTAAAACTGATGAAGGGTAACGAGGCATTGGCAGAAGCCGCTATCCGCTACGGTGCTGATGCTTATTTCGGATATCCTATCACTCCTCAGTCGGAAGTGATTGAGTATCTGTCGGAACAGAACCCTTACGAACGCACCGGTATGGTCGTTCTTCAAGCAGAAAGTGAATTGGCAGCCATCAACATGGTTTATGCTGCCGGCGCAGCTGGCAAGCGCGTCATGACCTCATCATCCAGCCCAGGCGTTTGCCTGAAGCAGGAAGGTCTGGCCTACATCGCTGGTGCAGAAGTGCCTTGCGTCTACGCTGACGTGGTTCGTGGCGGCCCGGGTCTGGGTACCATCCAGCCTTCACAAGCCGACTATTTCCAAGCCTGCAAGGGCGGCGGTAACGGTGACTACAACCAAATCGTCCTCGCTCCTGCTTCAGTTCAGGAAATGGCTGACTTCGTGGCTCTCGGCTTCGACATGGCTTTCCAATATCGTATCGCTGTGTGCATCCTCTCCGACGGTGCCATTGGCCAAATGATGGAAAAGGTCGTTCTTCCTGACCAGAAGGCTCGTTTGACTGAAGAAGAAATCAAGGCTAAGTATCCTTGGGCTTTGACCGGTCGCAAGCGTGGCACACAACACCGTGTCATCACTTCTTTGGACCTCGACTCAGCCAAGATGGAAGAGCACAACCGTCACCTCCAGAGAAAGTATGCTGAAATCACGAAGAACGAAACCCGCTGGGAAGAAATCAACACTGAAGATGCAGAATACGTATTCGTAGCTTACGGTTCAAGCGCCCGTATCGCCCAGAAAGCCGTCCAACTCGGTCGTGCCGAAGGCCTAAAGGTTGGCTTGCTCCGTCCTATCACCCTGTGGCCTTACCCAACCAAGGCAATCGAAGCCTTGATTGAAAAGGGCGTCAAGGGATTCCTTTCAGTTGAATTGAGCTGCGGCCAGATGATTGAAGACGTGAAACTCGCCTGCAACGGTCGCGCAAAGGCAGAACACTTCGGCCGCGTCGGTGGCATCATCCACACTCCGGAAGAAGTTCTCGAAGCTATGAAGAAACAAATTATAGGAGAATAAGAAAATGGCAGAAATCACATTACAAGATATCATCCAGCCTGAAAATTTGGTTTATGAAAAATCAAAGCTGCTGACGGAAAAACCTTTCCACTATTGCCCAGGCTGCGGTCACGGCACAGTTCACCGCATCATCGCTGAAGTTCTCGAAGAACTTGGCATCGACGAACAGACCATCGGTGTTTCTCCAGTAGGTTGCGCCGTTATGGCATACGACTACTTCGATGTCGACTTCGTTGAAGCTGCTCACGGCCGTGCTCCGGCGTGCGCATCAGGCATCAAGCGCGTGTGGCCTAACAAGATCGTCTTCTCCTATCAAGGCGACGGCGACTTGGCTGCTATCGGCACTTGCGAAACCATCCACACCTGCAACCGTGGCGAAAACATCACCATGATTTTCGTCAACAACGGTATCTATGGTATGACTGGTGGCCAGATGGCTCCTACCACTCTGGTCGGCATGAAGACCGCAACAACCCCTTACGGCCGTATGCCACAGTGGCCTGACGGAACACCTAACAACGGTTTCCCACTCCAGATCACCAACCTCATTTCACAACTTCCTGGCACACGTTACGTCACACGTCAGGCTGTCTACACTCCAGCCGCCGTGCGTAACGCCAAGAAGGCCATCAAGAAGGCTTTCCAGAACCAGATGGAAAACAAGAACGGCGTCAACTTCGTTGAAATCGTTTCGAACTGCAACTCCAACTGGAAGATGACTGCCGTCGATGCTAACAAGTGGTTGCAAGAAAACATGCTGCCAGTTTATCCTCTCGGCGACATTAAGGACAACTTCGAGCTGATTAAGAAATAATTAAAAAGTAAAAAGCAATGACAGAAGAATTAATTATAGCCGGTTTCGGCGGACAAGGCGTCTTGTCAATGGGTAAGATCCTTGCTTATAGTGGTATCATGCAAGACAAGGAAGTGAGCTGGATGCCATCTTACGGTCCTGAAATGCGTGGCGGTACTGCAAACGTGACTGTCATCGTCAGCGATGAACGTGTTTGCTCACCTATCCTGAATGCTTTCGACACTGCAGTCATTCTGAATCAGCAGTCGCTCGACAAGTTCGAGAGCAAAGTAAAACCTGGCGGTTACCTGATTTATGATCCAAACGGCATCACGCACAAGCCAACCCGTACGGACATTCACATCTACACCATCGAAGGTGCCCAACTCGCATCCGACATGGGTAACACCAAGGTTTTCAACATGATCATTTTGGGTGCTTTCTTGAAGATTCGTCCTATCATCGACAACAAGAATGTTGAAGAAGGTTTGAAACACTCACTGCCAGAACGCGCTCACAAACTGATTCCTTTGAACATGCAGGCTGTCCAAGTCGGTATGGACAATGTGAAGGAAGTGAAATAATCTCATTGAGATGCTAATGATAAGGCGGGTCTTTTGAGGCTCGCCTTTTTCATTTCTATAGACCATGAATTGAGTTTTTTCTCCCACTGATACCGCTGATTTACGCAGAGGATTTTTTAAACCGCAGATTGCGCTGATTACGATGATTTTCAATAAACTACAGATTTCACAGATTGAATTTTTGATGCGCAAGCGCATGAATTTCTACGGATTTTTTTCTCCCGCTGATTGCGCTGACTTCCGCAGAGGATTTTCACCTACAGATTTATCTTCTCCTTTCAAATTCAGTAAGGATTTTCAGATAGATTTTCAGTTAGGATTTTGAGCGAAGCGACCCTAATAAGGAAATGCTTTTCTTATTTTCAGCAAGATTTTCAGTAAGGATTTTTAGCAGGATTTTGTTTTTTTTAACCCTATATTACACAGATTATCAATAAGCTACAGATTTGTTCTCCCGCAGATTTCGCTGACTTCCGCAGAGATTTTAAAACCGCTGATTACGGTGATTCATAATGCGCATCCTTCGACAGACCCCTTCGATGCTTCGACAGGCTCAGCAGCCTAAGCGCAGGGAACCGCGCATAAAATAACACAGATTGGCTTACATGTTTTTAGGCGCAAAAAAAAGCCAACCCGTCTTTCCACAGGTTGGCTTTCCTTATTAGATGATACCTGTTTTAATGGACTTCCTTTACCAAACGGACAGCACGTAAACCATCTTGTCCACCACTTCCACTTACCGCCAACCTTGCATCGTTGTTAGTAGGGACCGAATACTCGTCATTATTGAAATACAAAGTAGCATTAAGTTGTCCTCCTTCGCTTGACGGATTTGAAACAACCGCATAATATTCTCCCAAACCATTATTGTAAGTTCTCCAATCTTCTTCGCCATAAATATACATATTATTATAAGCAGGCCAAGGACAATCACCCCATGATTTTGGCCAATACATACCTCCACTTGCTGCTGGCAAGAAAACAGCACCATTACCTTCAGCAACTGCCCAACTATCCAAATCATAAACATTGCTAATGTCACTGTTCCAGTCGTCTGGCAAAAGCAAAAGTCCTTTAACACCGTTTACTGTTACATGAGCTCTAAACAAATTCCTAGCATTAACTCGGTACTCAGAGGGCATAAACGGAATATTATGGGAGCCATCCCACCAATAATCATATCCCAACAAATAAATCCATTCTTTATCCGATAAAGTAAACCATCCTTCACCTGGGAAAAGCTCCCCCCAATCCTTAAAGGCCGTACCTGATTGAGATTGCTCGGTCCATAAAATACCATAATCATTATTAGTATAGGTGCTAAAGTAGAAAAAACCTCTTTTACCGTCTTCTAAACAATTCCGCTTCCATTGCGCATCCTGGAATCCCCAATTTCCACCATCATAGCCAGAAACCAAGTTACCCTTAGCAAAGATAACCTTCTTCGTTGAACTGACAGAAAAATAATGAACTTTTGTCGCATCAATCGTAGCTGTATTAATAGTGCTTCTTGCAATTTCCAGAGCAGAACCGGTATATTCAGTTGTCTTCACATCTTGTCCATCTTTCAAAAACTGGAGGGTAAAGCCATTGCTAAGGGCACCAGCGGGCAAAATGAAATAGAAATAGGTAGGGGTAGATGAAAGAGTTACACTTGCATTCATTGTAATTGTATTGCCATTGCCACCTGCCAAGTTTTCAGCATTTGCATCGACTGTAAAATTACCACAAAGTTTATTGTTATTATCCGTCAATTTAACAGAAGTGATTTGAGTGTTACCCGTAGCCGCAATCTTCAGCACACCGCAGGCATGTTTGAAATAGAAGAAAATACCGGAGTTTTTGTTTGAGCCTTTTGTCGTATAGGCAACCATCGGGAACGATGCACAGTCAAAAACACCATTATTATAGCTCTGAGTTTCACTCACTTCGAAAGAGAATTTTTCTGTTGATTTGTTGAAAGAGCCACTTGTCGGATAGACAGCCCAATATCTACCATTTTCGACAACACCTCCAGTTTCAATATCGCAGGTGAAGTTTGCCGTTTGGTCATCATCCGTCAGCGTCTTGCTCGTGAACACTATGCCATTCGCGACAGCATTGTCATAGACCTTGATTTGGTCTCCAATAATCCACTTCACTTTTAATCCGTCAAGATGTGTTTTCGAGCCATCATTTTCGATGCCAGCCGAAATAGTCATCTTATCGGATTCCGTTTCATTGTCTTTCTTACAAGAGGCAAGCAGCAACACCATTGCCAGCATGCCGAATAAGTACAGTTTTCTATTCATGATTCTTAAGTTATTTACGGGTTATTTAAATCAATGGTGACACCTTCCATGAGTTCTTCCACTCCTCTTGACCCACCTCCTACTCCTCCAGCATTTCCATCCGCAGAGCAGATGAGGATGTTTGTTTCCGTCTCAAGTTCTACGAGCGTTGCCCTTGGGCTGGCGTAATCGTTTTCGCCAAATGAATTTATCAATTTTTTTATCATTGTTGTTTGAAATTATTATTGCTATATATTTAA
>JAGHSL010000364.1 GCA_018065885.1 Candidatus Limimorpha equi | reverse complement strand
AGCAAATCGTCAAGTTGACCGTGATTGCGCATCGCGTTCATGTAAATCGTCATGCCATAACCAGCATCGAAGCCAGCGGCTTCCGACATGGCCCACTCCACATCTTCCAAAGTCGTACATTCATATTTGCGGTCGGCGAGACTGATTTTAAACCAGCCCAACATCCTCGGAAACAGATTCCTACGGAAGAAATCCTGATTCTTGATACGTGCCTCGACTTGTCCTGTGCGCATGGCTTCGCCCCAAGGTTCACCCCAGTTCATGCGCGAATGGATGTGCCAATTGTAATGATTCAACTGACTGGCATCATTCAGCACATTGTGGTCCCAGCCTTCATAGCAGCGTGACACAAAGCGCGATACGGCATAATCATCTTGTCCCGTATAGGAGCAGCCTTCCAAACCGTCAAACGAAATTTGTGAAAGACCCGTATTGTTGAAAATCTCAACGATTCGGTCGGCGAAAGCATCCTGCAATTCCAAATCGGGAAACAAGGTTTTGTAAGGATGATCCCAAAGTTTGTAGACCGTTTCGTTTTTCGAATGAGCCGACTTCTTTGTCCCATAAACGCCTCTGGTACAACTATGTAAAACCTGAATATCGCCCGTGCGTTCCGCTGTGCGGAACGAAATCAGTTCGTCACCGATTTGCAGGACATTGATAGTCATCGGACGGGAAAACAGCGATGAATTATAAACCGCGAAATCAGTTTGGTCGGCAGTAATGTCGGTTTGCAACTTCACCACGCCCTGTTTCAGCAAATGCTCGGAAGGCAGCGGCGTAACATACGGATCGTCAGTCGTTGTGAAATTCGACAGCGTATGAACACCCATTTTCACGCCCTCTTTTTCGGCACACGCCACAAGCCGCGCAACCGCCTTGTCGTCACCTTTCACAAATTCGGGCGACCAATCGAAATGTCCCCAATGCGCAAACGGCTCAATATGATAAAGATACTCCATGCCTGCACGATGACATTTTTCCAAAACGAAATCCAAGTCATTCTCCGAAAAATCGGAAATAATATAAGGTTTCATAGCGGCACGCGAAGTCTTTCCCCATTCGCCATCAAGCATCGGATGTGGCAGATTTTCAGCAACTTCAATATCGCCAATGCGTGATAAAGTCTCCGACTTTCGGCAGCCGAACAAAGCCACCGAAGCACCTTCTAACAACCTGTCATCGTCTTGCACTGGCTCAACAAGGCATTGCTCAACGCCTTGCACCTTCCGATACTCCTGACGGCCACGGTAACGCGCCGAAAATTGCATCATCACACCATTTTCAACACGGGTTGCAGCCAAGCGGTCAGAGGAAATTTTGGAAGTCGACACCGCAGCATCTTCACCCACATAATTGAAATGCTCATGAACTTTCCCGACATATTCCTGCGGAATGCCAGCATTGGTCTTAATGTTCAAAGCCTGAATGCCAAAAGCCAGATTCTTGCCCTGAACCACACCGATAATATCACCAACCGTCTCACAAAGCGCAACCTTCACGGGACAAAACAAGACGGCATCATAACTCACATTTTCCTGTTGCTCAAGAGTGATTTTCAAATAATTATCCATCTCCTGAACATTAACTAAAACCGATCCGCCATCCTCAAAGCCAACCTCATATAAAGTGCCGTATGCTGGCATAAAATGGTTCGGTCTTGCCAAACGACCTTCCTTGCACGCCATGACAAGCGGATAATTGTAACCCATCAGGATTTCGTTTTCACAGACCAGAATGGAAGCGAAAAAACCTTCTTCATCAACGGCAATCTGCAAGCCATCGGTGCGGAAAAAAGTATTTTGAGCGTATGTCTTGCAAAACATTAAAGCAAGAAG
>JAGHSL010000283.1 GCA_018065885.1 Candidatus Limimorpha equi | reverse complement strand
CCTCAACATTATGAATCGTCGTGCTGACCACCGTTGAACGGCTGCGGTAGTTCTCCAACAAATCGTATTTTTCCTTGATTACCTGCGCTTTTTCAAACTCCATACGTGAAGCGCAATCCATCATCTGCGCCTTCAAATCGCGCAAAACCGACTGCAAGTTACCACGCACAATCTCCTTGATTTCGGCAATCATCTTGCCATAATCCTCTTGCGAAACGTAACCCTCGCACGGACCGCCGCATTTATGAATATGGAAATCGAGGCAGACTTTGTATTTACCTTTTTCGACATTCTGCACCGTGAGCGGCGTGCGGCAGGAACGCATCTGATAAGCCTGTCCCAACAAATCCAAAAGGATATGCGCCGTGCGCACCGAAGGATAAGGCCCGAAATAATCGGAACCATCGTTCAGTTTCTTTCGGGTGAGGAAAACACGCGGGAATGGTTCGTTTTTAACACATAGCCAAGGATAAGTCTTGTCGTCCTTGAGCAGAATGTTGTAGCGCGGCTTGTACTGCTTAATCATCGTATTTTCAAGCAACAAAGCCTCCGATTCCGAATCAACGATGCTGTATTCCAAATCGGCAATTTTGCTCACCAAGACTTTCGTTTTGCCAAATTGCTCCTTATTAAAATAACTAGAAACACGCCGTTTCAGGTTCTTTGCCTTACCGACATAAATCAGCACGCCATCCTTGTCAAAATAGCGGTACACGCCCGGCTTCGACGGCAGGACGGCCAATTTTGCTTTTATGTTTTCGGGCAAATCTATCATTTATTGTTTTCATTTATTCGCAAAGGGCGGCGTTCGCATTGCTCACTCTGCCCTTTGCTGTACTAATCTGCCCTTTCAGGGCGAACGCGTGTCCAATTTTTTCTTCCTCCAATTTCCTCCTAACTCCTCACTCCTAATTCTTCACTCCTTTTTTCTCATGTGGTCCCAACCTTGCGCTTTCAGCGGGAAGACATGCAAATCGTTGGTTACCATTTCGGTAATGCCTTTGTCTTCAGTCATATAGCCGATGACAGAGACATCGGACGAAATGGTCTTTATCTTTTCGTAATCCTTCTGGTCGATGGTGAAAAGCAGTTCATAGTCCTCTCCACCGCTCAATGCGGCGATGCTCGGCACGATGTCGAAATCTTTCGACAGTTTCACCGTCGTCGGGTCCATCGGGATTTTGTCTTCATACAGTTGGCAGCCCACGCCCGACTGCTTGCAGAGGTGCAGGATTTCGGAAGCCAAACCATCGGAAATGTCGATCATCGAAGTCGGCTTGATGCCCAATTCCTTCAGTTGCGCCACAATATCCTTGCGTGCTTCGGGTTTCAGCTGACGTTCAAGCACATAATCCAAGCCTTCCAGTTTCGGCTGCATGTTCGGATTGGCCAGAAATTCAGCCTTTTCGCGTTCCAAAATCAGCAGGCCGATGTAAGCGCCGCCCAAATCGCCGCTCACGCAAAGCAAATCGTTTTTCTTGGCGCCATTGCGGTAAACGATGTCTTCTTCCTTAGCCTTGCCAATGACCGTGATGGAAATCACAAGACCGGCCTTGCTACTTGTCGTGTCGCCGCCGACCATATCGACATTATAACGCTCGCAGGCCAAACGGATGCCGGCATACAGTTCGTCCAAAGCCTCGACGGAATAGCGGTTCGAGACGCCCAATCCGACCACAATCTGGGTCGGCGTGCCATTCATGGCGTAAATGTCAGAGAAATTGGTCACAGCGGCCTTGTAGCCCAAATGTTTCAGGGGCGTATAGGTCATGTCGAAATGAATGCCTTCAATCATCATATCGACGGAGACCAAAGTGCGTTCACCTTCATGATTGATGACTGCAGCATCATCTCCGACACCTTTCAGGCTCGATTCGTTCCGCAAAGGAAACTCTTGTGTCAACTGGTCGATAAGTCCGAACTCTCCAAGTTCATCGAGTTCAGTACGGGTAATATCTTCGTTATTTTCTTGCATATTATTTAAGCCAAAAACTTATGAAATTATTCAAATATTAAAAGGCAAAAGTAAGCATCGAACGCATCAAATCGGCATCTGCCTTAATACGATCCTTTTCCTCTTTCGATACTTTTCCCCGCTTTTCCATTTCTGCGATAAAAGCGAAAGCATCCTCTCCCTCTAATACTGGGGTAGCTTCAATTGGTTTTGCCATAATCCATTTAATTATGGTGCAAAAATACACATTTTCTTGAATTTGAATATGACATTAGTCCATCATAAAGTCATAGCATTTCTTGCGTTTTAAATCAACCTTAATTCCCCAAAAATAAGTTCCTCCGCCAATGGCACCAACAAAATGTTCTAACCATGGAAAATCATCATTTTCCGCTGCTTCCTTCCAGACAAATTTAACATACATCTTTTTTCTTCCGTGATTATCAACATATCCCATGTATTGGCGCACGAATTTATCGAAATTATCAGAAATAATGGGTGAATCTCCCAATACAACAGCCACATTACTTTCTTTCTTGTTTACATATTTCCTGATAATATTATCACACAATAGCACATCTTCAATCGTTGGCATCCACTTAGTTTCAGAGGAATCAACATAATATGAATTGCTATTTGGATTAAAAATAACACCTTCAAAGTCATCCGTTATTATGTGGACATTACTATTATCCAAAGTGTCAACAGAAACAAAGCTCTGACTCATGCACAAAATTGAAATGCCACACAAAAGGATTATCTGTAGAAAAGTCCTCATATATCAATTATCTTAGTTGTCAATCTACGAGATTGCAAATCTAATAAATAATCCACAATGGCAATATAAAAACGAAAAAAGCAGAGCCAAAACTCTGCATTTTCAAGTGGTCCCACTAGGACTTGAACCTAGGACCTACTGATTATGAGTCAGTTGCTCTAACCAACTGCGCTATAGGACCGCAAA
>JAGHSL010000216.1 GCA_018065885.1 Candidatus Limimorpha equi | reverse complement strand
GCCGATATTCGCGATGAGTCAGACAGAAAAGGTATCCGCGTGGTTTATGAACTGAAACGCGATGCCAATCCTGATGTCGTGCTGAACAAACTGTTCATGATGACGCCATTGCAAAGTTCGTTCAGTGTGAACAACGTAGCTTTGGTTAATGGCCGTCCTTACACATTGAATCTCAAACAGCTGATTGAGCATTTCGTGAATCACCGTCACGAAGTGGTGGTGCGCCGTACACAATTCGACCTGAAGAAAGCCGAAGAACGCGCTCACATTCTTGAAGGTCTGGCACGTGCCATCGACATTGTGGACGAAATCATTGCTACTATCCGTGCTTGTAAGGGTGGCACGCCTGAAGCCAAGGCTGCCATTATGGAAAAGTTCGGTTTCGACGACCCACAGGCTTCCGCAATCGTGGCTTACCGCTTGGGTCAGTTGGCAGGTCTTGAAATCCTCAAGATTATGGACGAACTCGACGAACTGCACCAGCGCATACAACATTTCCACGATATTCTACAAAATGTGGATATGCAATTCCAAATTGTGAAGGATGAATTGCTCGTCATCAAGGAAAAATATGGCGATGCCCGCCGCACCAAGATTGTTCCGGCTGCCGGTGAATTCCGCATGGAAGACATCATTGCGGACGATGCCGTGGTCATCACGATTTCGCACCTTGGATATATCAAGCGCACGCCTCTGACTGAATATCGCGTTCAGAGCCGTGGCGGCAAAGGCTCGAAAGGATCCGCAACCCGCGATACCGACTTCATCGAGCATATTTTCACTGCCACCAATCACAACTACCTGCTGTTCTTCACCGAGCAAGGCAAGTGCTTCTGGATGAGAGCATTCGAAATTCCAGAAGAAGGCAAGAACAGCAAAGGCCGCGCCATCCAGAACCTCATCAATGTGGAAAAGGACGACAAGGTGTTGGCATACCTGAATGTCAAGGATTTGATGGACGAAGATTACATCAACAACAATTATATCATCCTTTGCACGAAGAAGGGTATTATCAAGAAGACGACGCTTGAAGCTTATTCACGTCCACGCAAGAATGGCATCAACGCCATCACCATCCGCGAAGGCGACCAGCTGCTTGAGGCTTGCCTCACCAGCGGTGACGATGAAGTGCTGATGGCACTGCGTTCTGGTAAGGCTGTTCGCTTTAACGAGCAGACTGTCAGACCAATGGGCAGAAACGCATCAGGTGTGAAGGCTATCACTTTGGCTTCGGAAGAAGATGAGGTCATTGGCATGATTTGCATCAATAGTCCTGAACAAAATGTACTTGTTGTCTCCGAAAACGGTTACGGCAAACGTTCTGATATTGAGGACTATCGCATCACAAACAGAGGCACGAAGGGTGTCAAGACCCTGAACATTACCGACAAGACCGGTGAACTTATTGCCATCAAGAGTGTTACTGATAATGAAGACCTGATGATTATCAACAAGTCGGGTATCGTAATCCGCTTGGCTGTCAATACATTACGCATCATGGGTCGTGCAACGCAAGGCGTCAAGCTGATTGACCTGCGCGGCAATGACCAGATTGCAGCCGTCACAAAGGTTGAACATGTGGAGGAAGAAGAGGAAACGGTTGAAAACACAGAAACCGTGGAAAATCAGGCAGGGGAGACCCCGACCGAAAATCCTTCCGAAACGGAAAACGCCGAGGCAAATCCAAGTGAAGAATAATTTTGGAACGGAAATTGCTAATGGAAAATCAAAATAAGAATTATTAACTTAAACAAATACTATCAAAATGAAAAAAGTAATGATTTTGTTGGCCGTCCTGCTCACCGCAAACGTGATGATGGCCCAGAAGAAAGACAGAACTGACGCCTACATGTACAACAAGAATGCTCAGTATGACAAAGCTATGGTTTCCATTGAAAAGTGCGTCAACCACGAACAGTTTCTTGGCATGAAGCCGAAAGACCAGGCAACAGCATGGCACTATCGCGCCATCATCTATCAAAATGTGATTGATTCAAAGAATCCTGAATTGATAGCTCTGGCTGGCGATGCAGAGGGAAAGGTGTTCGAATCACTGACCAACTGCATGAAGGATGAAGGCTATCTGAACGACAACAAGGCTGACATTTATCAGAGAGTTGCCGTTGTGATGAACAACTATTATCAAAAGGGCGCTGACGCTTACAACGCTTCCGATTTTGTCAATGCAGCTCCTTCATTCAAAAAGGCATACGACATTGCCATCATGCTTCAGAATCCTGATGCAAACGATATGCTGAAACTTGCTGCCAGCTCATGCATTTACTCAAAAGACTATGACACAGCTTTAGCTTATTACACTGAACTTCAGAACAATGGCTACAATCAACCTGACATTTACAAGAGTCTGGCATCTGTCTACAATGCAATGGGCAACAACGACAAAGCTTTTGAAATGATTTCCAAGGGTCTTGAAGCCACTCCAAATGATCCAGGTCTCTTGATCGAAAAGGTCAACCTTTACATCAACGAAGGCAAGAGCCAGGAAGCCCTGAACGACCTGCTTTCACTGAATGAACTCGATCCAGGTAACGTTTCAATCATGTATGCCATCGGTACAATCTACGGTGACGAAACCAACAAGGACCTTTACAACTTCGACAAGGCTGTTGAATTCTACAGCAGAGCTATCGAAATCAAGCCAGACTTCATGGATGCAATCTACAACCTTGGTATCGCATATCTAAGAGCCGGTGCAGCTCTTTCAACAGAAGCCAACGAACTTGACATTCACGAAGTTGACAAATACAACACTTTGATGGAACAGTCGAATGAAATGTTGAGCAAAGGTCTTCCATACATCAAGCAAAGCTACGATGCACAGCCTTCACCGGAACTGAAAAAAGTCTTGAAGCAAATGTATTCACAACTGAAAATGTATGAAGAAGCCAAAGCTCTTGATGCAGAATAATAAATTGTCAAATAAAAATGATAAGGCCCTGGGAGACTGGGGCTTTTTCTTTGTCTGAAATTTTCTATTTAACATAATGAAGATTATTTTTAAAAATTGTGATTTCAAAAAATACGCACAAATATAGGAATATTCGGGAAAAATGCAGTAAATTTGCAGCCATTCAACCAAGCATACAATATTAAATTATCATAAAATGGAACTTATAGGAAAAGTCGTAAGATTAGGAAATTTGGTTTCAGGCACCAGCGCACGTGGTCCTTGGAGCAAACAGGAATTGATCGTTGAAACCGACGAACAATATCCAAAGCAAGTCTGCGTGATTTGCTGGTCGAACCTTGCT
Organism: Candidatus Limimorpha equi; assembly: GCA_018065885.1. Classification (GTDB taxonomy): domain Bacteria; phylum Bacteroidota; class Bacteroidia; order Bacteroidales; family F082; genus Limimorpha; species Limimorpha equi. Next base: position 997 of record JAGHSL010000216.1, on the reverse strand, counting down.
GAGGAAGCAAAAAAACTCGCACCAGGTCAAATGGTCAAAGTACAGATTTCTGTTGAATCACGAGAGTTTAACGGAAAATGGTACACAGATGTCCGCGCATGGCGTTTCGACCCAGTTGGCGCAACTGCACCAGCCGCTGCTCCACAACAGCCCTACGCACAGCAACCACAGGCACAGCCAATGATGCATCAGACGCCACCGATGCCGGCTTCAGTGCCTGATTTCCCAGCACCAGCAAGCGAAACGGACGATTTGCCATTCTGAACATTATGTTAAATTGAAACGAGCCGCAATTTGATTTTTCAAGTTGCGGCTCGCTTATTTGTGGTGCTCAATGAATTAGTATTATGGTTGGATAGTATCCAATTCGTGTTCTTTCACATGCAACTCAAAGGAATCCGTAATATATCGCCAGCCACCGATACTAAGTCGATAACGGCAAGTAAGAGTATAGTCACAAGGCACACATAATACTTCGATGAACTTCATGTCTTGCTTTCGCATAAGATTATAGTCATACGAGCCTCCTTGACCAGGATGTGACGGATAGTGATAAACACCCCACCAAACAGAATCAACAGGCAAATCACAATCCACCGTGCAGACAATTCTTACTTTAGGTTCATTGTCATAGAAATACTCAAGTGTGTCATGCACCTTAAATTCAACTTCGGGCGCAGATTCGGGTTGAACACTCGGTTTGTTGCAAGCGAGAAAAAGACCTAAAAAAACAGATAGGCAAACGAAAGGAAATCTTTTCATAACAAATACAATTATTGATTAGACGCTGCAAATATAAAAACAAAACCATTTCTTTCCAAGAAATACGGTATTATTTTGTATCTTTGCACCAAATCGGAAATTTCCTCACTTTGTGTCGGTGGATTTGTATTTCGATGAAAGTTAAATAGGCATTTATGGACAACGAATACGAAGAGAAAGACATTTTCGCACAAGACGAAAATCCTGTACCTAACACTGAAAACTACAACGACGA
>JAGHSL010000384.1 GCA_018065885.1 Candidatus Limimorpha equi | reverse complement strand
TTGTGGCGGCAGGGAAGCCGAAGGGGCTGGCACTCAACAACGTAAGGAACAAGCTGATACACATAATGTTCTCACTCGTCAAAAACGGATGCGACTACGAAGAGGGGCACGAATGGAAAAGGAAACTGCAGGCCGGGGACATCGCAACCCGGAAAGAAACGAGCCGCCTTATTAATTAACCGCAAAAGCAGCGCGGTGTGCGTGGGGCGGCGGCAAGCGAAGCCCGCCGGCCTGCGGACACCACGATGCTTTGAGGACTATGCCGGTTACAGGAAACTGCCAGGGCAAATGGGTGAAAACAGGCCTAGACGAAAAAAATTATCAAAAAATGCTTGCGTGGTAACATAGAAAGCGAATGTTTCCACTATGCCGACGATTGGCTGAAAGGTTTTGGAGTCAACATTAGGTTGTACAAGAAGATGCTCAAGGTAAGTGATAAGTCTGTTGACAAATTCACAAGCCTAGGCATCATGCCTTCCGACCTTTCCGATGAAGACCTGCTAAGGTACGCTTTCTATGAACTAATGCCGCTTGAAGCCAAAGCCTACCTGTTCGCCTATTACATGAACGGTTATGGGATCGAAAGCAAATACATCAACCGACTTAAGGAACTGTCTGAAATTCACGACAGGCTTTACGGAATGCCTTCCGAGACATATAGGGAAGCATGGAACTCTTTTTCAGGTCTGTTCAGGCGTATCAGCCAAAAGGATGCTGATGCCTTGCGTTCCTATGTTCTCAAGGCTTCTTCTGCACTTGGCTCTTGCTATGAGAAAAGAGCCAAAAGACATTATGTACTGAAGCAGATGGAATCGTTGGACAACTCCATCTATCATGTGCTTGGCATAGACTATTAGTACAATACCGCTGGAACAAATGCCGAATAGCGATAGAAATCATCACCGCCTTCAACACCCATATTTTCACCTTTTACATCAGTGATGACAAGACAGACTGATTCATCATTTATTAGGTTTGCTCCGAAACGGATATAACCATCTATCACGACACTTTTTTCCGGCAAGCCAAGACAATTGGCGACTTTGCTTCGGATTTCCTTAGGCAAGGAAATCACATAATCACCATATTCATTGCCATTGGTTTTCTTGCATGAATAGGTCTCTCCCGAAACCACGATTTCTCCATTGAGACTGATGCTTAGTCGGTTATCATCACCAAACGTGAGAACAATTTCTTTTTCTACATCAGAATTGATTATTCCGACAAAACCTCCGACTATGGTTTGCTTCCATTGCCAAGAACCTTTCAACTGCGGAATCTGTTCAGTCAAATCAGTTTTCCCACACGAGCAGAGCGCAAACATTACAGCTGCGGCAACTAATAACACTTTCTTCATATTTTCACTTATTTATTTTGTTTACAATAATTTAGATTAATTTTTCAAAAGTCAAAAAACAGTTTTTACAATTTTATCTCAATTCCAATCGCCCTGAACGATTCGGAGGTCTGTTTATTAAATTCAGGCAACAGATTGGTATAAAACCGCACGCCATGAATCAACCCCAAAGCATTGGTATTCAAGCTAATTCCAAATTCAATCTTCCACGGATTAAAGACATGGGTAACCTGTTCCTGACTGCTTGAATTGCCCCAAGTAGCGGCTTCGCGTGTGAACAGACTGCCTCCAAGACGACGTCCAAAATTGACATCAAGGCCCAATTCGTCGCCGTTTCTCGAGATTTTCCTGTAAAAATTGACAGGAATCGTCAGATAGGTATTCGTAAGAACATTTTGCCTTGCTGGCAGTTGCTCGTCGGCAGCTATCAATCCCATACCGTTTTGCACCACCGGATGCGCCAGACGGCGGATATTCAAATCGAGTTGCAAACCCGTCTGCATCGTCCAGTTTTTACTCAGGTTGAACCCTGTGACTACAGGAACCGACAAGGAAAACACACCGTAACAAGCGTATGGATTGCTGTCGTAGTTTTTCGGTGACTGTCCGAAGCGGTAGCCGCCTTTCAAACCGCCTTTAATCGTGCCATTCCATAAACGTTCATAACCTTTGCACACCGTGAGATGACGGAGCGTGTCATTCTGTTCCCACTTACGTTTCGGATTAACAAATTGTCCATCAGGAATATAAGTATCAAAATAATTCGGTTTTCTTTCCCAAATGTGAAGATTACCATTCAACAGATTTGTGCCGAAACGGAACTTGCAATCGTCCATCCAGACATGCAAATCGTCGCCCGTCAAAGTATCAATCCGCAACTCCACTGCATCCGAAACCTGAATGACAGGCTGGCCAAAAGAATGTAAATGGCTGATATGCAACGATGAAAGTTTTGCAACATCAAAGCTGAAACGTTTTGACCCCACCACATCAATGCTTTCAATAAAGACATCGGCCCTTTCATCGACGTAAAGACTTTTCAAGTCAATTTTACCACGCAACTCGACCACCGTTCCTTTGGGCAAAGTGTTGTTTTCCAAAATGGTTAAAGTCTTGCCGGAAAGTTTGCAAAGTTTTGTCTGACTGGCTTTTTCCAGATATTCTTCCGTTGTAACGATGGCAATGCTGCAACAAGTGTCAGCCACTTGATTCAACACTTTCACCTTCCAGCCCGCCTCAATTTCAAGTTTGTCGAATTTCCCCGAAATGCTTTGCTCAACGGCAATTTCCTCCTGCGCCACGGCAAACAATGCCGCACCAACTGCAAATAATGTCAAAAACAATCGTTTCATAATAAATGCTATTTTATTGTTAATCATGTAAATCCGTATTGATTTCAAAAGCCAACATGCAACCTTCGCTGGCAGAATATTGCGGCAAACCGATAGCAGCTTTTCCACCCGAACCAGACTTTTCCCTTCTGTTCACATGCTGACGAACGGGATTGCTATATGTGACGAGATTATCCGTGCGGACGATGCGGCGTTTTGCAGGAGCTGGCTGAACATCAACAAATTGCATCGTGTCTGCAAAAACATTTTCCAACTGCGCGACAAGCAATGTGTCATTTTGAACAAGACATTGATTTTCAACAATTTCAAACATTGCCGACTCTTGAATAGTTTCGTTTACTTTTTCGACTTGCTGCACAACATTTTGTGCTTCGGTAATCTGCTTTTCCTTGTCGGAATGTTCAACGATTTGTGTCTCAACAGGCTCAATCCGAGTCGTTTCCTTCACCTGATTTGAATCCACAGCCATTTCCTTTTTCGGCAAGGTCGAACTTGCAATTTCAGGCTGTTTCGTTTCGGCTGGTTTTTGCATCATTCTGAAAGTCAACAGCAATAACGCGCAAGCCGCTGCACCAATGGCGGTTTTCAGCCACAATGGAATCGTTTTCCGCTGCGTTTCCTTTGCTGCAAGGCCATCTATCAAGTCATCAATTTGCTTTTTCTGCCGCTGGTCTCGGCCATATTCTTCCAAAACATCAAGCAGTTCCTTGACTTCTTTTTCCATATTATTTCCCTCGTTCATAGTCATTTAGTTTTTCCATTGTTTCCCTGATTGATTTGTAGGCACGCGAAAAAATCGCATACAGATTTGTGCTACTGACATTCAAAACCTTTTCGATTTCGCGATTCGGCAAATCGTCCTCATATTTCATAAGAATCGCCTTACGCTGCTTCTCCGGCAACAGGTCGATCACCCTGCGAGCCTTCCGATAGCGTTCTTCAAGATTCTCATCGGCCGATTGCTCTTCCATCATAAGCACCTTTTCGTCAATCGGTTCCGATGGCCGCTGCTGCCGCAAAATGTCGACACAACGGCATTTCACTAACGTAATGCAAAGAGCCTCTTTTTTTTCGGCACGCTCCAAATCTTCTTTTTTGTTCCAAAGATTTATCACGGCTTCCTGCACGGCATCGGCAGCCAAATCATTGTCGTTCAACATGCTTTCAGCCAAACGCCTCATGGCGGAATGATGTGTCAGGATAATATCTTTAAACTCTTCGACGGTCATTTTTCTGATTGACTTTCACTTAGTAATCGTGAAAAAATGGAAAATCTTACATTTATCAACACTTTTTCATTTTGTTGATAACTTTCGGCACAAAACGGCAATAATCCGAACTATTTTGCGTACTTTTGTAGGCTTAAAATTAGAATAGGAACAGAAACAATATATGGGTAAGATTATCGCAATAGCAAACCAAAAAGGCGGTGTGGGGAAGACCACTACGGCCATCAACCTTTCGGCAAGTTTAGCCGTACTCGAACACAAGACGCTGCTCATCGACGCTGACCCTCAGGCCAATGCGACTTCGGGCGTCGGCTTCGACCCAAAGACAGTAGAAACAAGTATCTACGAATGTATCATCGACGGCGTCGACCCGCGCACCGTCATCACCGAGACCGAAACGCCGAATCTTTATCTTCTGCCCGCCCACATCGATTTGGTCGGCGCCGAAATCGAAATGATCAACATGCCGGAACGCGAACAGATGATGAAAAAGGCCTTGGCCGACATCAAAAACGATTACGAGTTCATCATCATCGACTGTTCGCCTTCGCTTGGCCTCGTGACGGTCAACTCGCTCACGGCTGCCAATTCGGTCATCATTCCCGTACAGTGCGAATATTTCGCCTTGGAAGGTCTCGGCAAATTGCTCAATACCATTAAGATAGTGCAAAACCGCCTCAATCCCGACCTTGACATCGAAGGCATCCTGCTGACCATGTTCGACACACGTCTGCGCCTTTCAAAGCAAGTCGTCGAAGAAGTTAAAATGCACTTTCAGGACATGGTTTTCGACACCATCATTAACCGCAACACGCGTTTGGGCGAAGCACCGAGTTTCGGAAAGACCATCATCATGCACGATGCCGCCAGCATTGGCGCCATCAACTACCTGAACCTTGCCCGCGAAATACTTGACAAAAACAACATTGAAACCAAAAACTAACGCATCATGTCAGATAAAAACAGGAAAGCCATGGGCCGCGGCCTCGATGCCATTTTGGGAAGTCCCGAAACAGACATCACAAGTAAAGACATATCAGGCAATTACGTTGTAGGTGCCGTCGCCGAAATCGACATCAACCTCATCGAGACTAACCCATTTCAGCCAAGAACGGAATTCGATGAAACGGCCTTGAACGAATTGGCTGCCTCCATCAAGGAACAAGGTGTCATTCAGCCCGTTACCGTCCGCAAACTTGGCTACAACAAATATCAGCTCATTTCCGGTGAACGCCGTTTGAGGGCATCGAAACTGGCCGGTTTGTCGAAGATTCCGGTATTCATCCGCGTGGCCAACGACGAGCAGATGCTCGAACTTGCCCTCATCGAAAACATTCACCGCGAGAACCTCAACGCCATCGAGGTTGCCATTTCCTACCAGCGTCTCATCGCCGAATGTAACATGACGCAGGAAGAAGTCAGCGAAAAGGTGGGCAAGAGCCGCAGCGCCGTCGCCAATTTCCTTCGCCTGCTGAAGTTGCCGCCAGAGGTGCAAATTGCCATCCGCGACGGCCACATCACAATGGGTCACGCCCGCGCTTTAATCAATATTGAGGACAAGGAACAGCAACTCAAGCTCTTGCAGAAAATCATTGAAGACGAACTGAGCGTGCGCGAAACCGAAGAAATGGCCGATAAGGCGAAAGAGGCCGGCAAGGACAAAAAGGAAAAGGAAAAGAAACAGACCAATTTCCTGCCAGAAAACTTCAAGAGCAAAATCAAGACGCTGTCGCAAACGCTCAACACCAAGGTCAAGGTCAACCGCAGCCTGACGGGAAAAGGCAGTCTGGTCATCGACTTCAAGGACGAAGCCGAATTCGACCGCATCATGGAATTGTTCAACAGAAAATAAGACATGGTGAGGCGCATAATTTTACTTTTTGGTTTTGTTCTCCTGGTCGGTCTCCTCGACCTAAAGGCTCAAGTCAATGTTTCAGACACTGTAAATCAGCCTGAAACAGCAAAATTCATTATGTCACCAATGACAACTGTTGACAAACCCGATGAAACGACAGAAGTAAAAGTACCGAAAGCCAAGAAACCACATAATCCGAAGAAAGCCACCATCATGTCGGCATGTCTGCCTGGATTAGGACAGATTTACAACCGCAAATGGTGGAAAGTGCCAATTATCTATGCAGGAATCGGCGGCTTAGGTTATATGTCGCTGAACAACCATTATGAATACATCAGTTGTCTGAATGCTTACAATTATGTTTCCAATCCTGACTCCCCGGACCATCATTTGACTGAACACGAAAAAGATTTAGCGAATCGTTACGGGCAGCAACAGCTTCAGACTTACAAAGAATCGTACCGACGTGATTTTGAATTATATACAATCATTCTTGCAGCTTGGTACGGCCTAAACATCATTGACGCCTGCGTTGATGGGCATCTCTATAATTACGACATTAGCGATGACTTGAGTTTCAGCATTGACCCGATGTTATCAACTGAGAGAGGATTCTACCCAAATGCACCGCTCGCGCAAGCCGGATTATCATTCAAACTGACTTTTTAAAATGAAAATAGCATTATTAGGATATGGAAAGATGGGACACGAAGTGGAGAAAGCCGCCTTGCAACGCGGTCACCAAATCGTCGTCACCATTGACAACGGACAGGAATGGACGGAAAGATTTGAACAGCTGAAACAAGCCGATGTCGCCATCGATTTCAGTCAGCCCGACCAAGCCGCCGGCAACATCAGCCGCTGCTTCGATTTGCATCTGCCAGTTGTGGTCGGCACAACGGCATGGTACGATCATTTCGACGCCATCAGCAAACGCTGCGCCGATGAAAAGCAAAGTCTGTTTTACGCACCGAATTTCAGCATCGGCATGAACATGATGTTCAAAATGAACAAGTTGATTGCCAAATTCGCCGAGACTTACAATTACCGGCTTTCGCTTTCCGAGACGCATCACATTCACAAAATGGATAAGCCCAGCGGCACCGCCGTAAAACTGGCCAACGACATCATTGCCGCCAACAATGACTACCAATCGTGGAGCCTTGACGCAAATGGTGAAGGCATTTTGCCCGTCACGGCCATCCGCGAAGGCGAAGTACACGGCATTCACAGCGTGAAAGCACATTCCGAAGTCGACGAAATCACCTTGACGCACGAGGCTTTCAGCCGTCAAGGTTTTGCCGTGGGTGCTTTGGTCGCCGCCGAATTCCTCATCGGGAAAACGGGCTGCTACACCATGGACGATTTAATGCAAATCTAAATACGAAAATCAGAAAACGCACGTTAAACAACAGATAAAACACTGAAATCATGTCACTCATACTTTTCATATTTTTAGTTCCGCTGCTGTTCACCATCCCGATTGCCTTCTGCTGGAAGCAATTTGAAGCAGCTGGTCAAAAAGGCTATTACGCCCTTATCCCCTACTACAACATTTACGTTTTGCTGAAAATCATCGGCAAGCAGAAAAAGTTCTGGTGGTGGTTTTTCATCGTCTTCCCTTACATCAACATTTTCATGTTGTTCCTGATGCTCATTGAGTTAGGAAAATGTTTCGGCAAATTCAAGGTTTGGGAAGAAGGCATGGCCGCCATTCTGCCATACGTGTTTTTCCCGATGATTGCCAAGCAAGGCGCCACTTACAAAGACCCAGCCACCGACAACCGTCCGAAGAAATCGACAGCACGCGAATGGTTCGATGCCATCGTTTTCGCCGTGGTTGCCGCTTTGATTATCAGAACCTAAGTCTTTGAAATGTTCACCATACCGACATCAAGCATGGAGAAATCGCTTTGCGTAGGTGATTACCTCGTTGTTAGCAAGATACATTACGGGCCTAAAGGAGTAACCACGCCACTCTCGTTCCCATTCGTCCACAACACTTTGCCGGGAAGCAAAACCGCAAAGTCGTATCTGGAATGGATTAAATTGCCATATCACCGCTATCCA
>JAGHSL010000138.1 GCA_018065885.1 Candidatus Limimorpha equi | reverse complement strand
ATCTTAAATCTTTAAAATATTAAATCATCAAATCTTAAATCCCCGCTTATGAGCAATTTCAGAGCCTTACTCCCCGAAGTCAACACTTTTATCTTTGATTATGACGGTGTTATGACCGATGGAACCGTTTACATGGATTCAAATGGCGATCCTTTGCGCACTTCCAATGTGAAGGATGGCTATGCCTTGCAACTGGCCGCCAAATTGGGCTACAATGTGGCTGTCATTTCGGGTGCTATCAGCACGAACATCGAAAAACGCTTGCATTCGCTTGGCATTCAGGATGTTTTTACGGGCGTACCCGACAAAGTGAAAAAACTTGAAGCCTATATGAAGGAGAAAAACCTGAAGCCGTCGCAGGTCGTTTATGTCGGTGACGATATTCCTGATATCCGCGTGATGCGCATGGTAGGCGTGCCGGTTTGTCCGTCGGATGCGGCGCAGGAAGTGAAGGAAATCAGTTGCTACATAAGTTTTTGCGGAGGCGGGAAAGGTTGCGTGCGCGACATCATCGAACAGACGCTGAAAGTGCAAGGCAAATGGATGACCGCCGAAGCGTATTCGTGGTGATTTTTGGAGAATTTGACTATTAGACTTTTGGACATTTTGACTTTTGGACATTTTGACTATTAGACTATTAGACTTTTAGACGCTTTGACGGCTTTTGTTGAGGCCGTCATTCCCGCTGTCCTCCTCGCGAAGGCGGGGACGGGAATCTCATTTTGACTTTTGGACAACTTGACAATTGGACATTTTGACTATTAGACAATTAGACTTTTGGATGATTTATATTAAACTTTTTGAACAACTTTGAACTGTTGAAAACCGTAAACTGAAAACTGATAACTGATAACTGATAACCAATAAACACACTATGCTCTCAAACTTAAACAAATACAATATCATTCTCGCATCCAAATCGCCGCGCCGACAGGAATTGCTGCGTGGCATGGGCGTGAAATTCACTATTTTGACCAAGGAAACGCCTGAAAATTTCCCAGCCGAATTGCCGTTGGACAAAGTCCCGCAGTTCTTGAGCCAGCAGAAATCTAAGGCTTTTGATGAAAACGAATTACCTGAGAATTATCTCGTTATTACTTCCGACACTGTCGTGATTGCTGAAAATGAAATACTTGGCAAACCGAAAGACCGTGAAGATGCCTTGCGCATGTTGGCGCTTTTGTCAGGGAAGACGCATCATGTAGTGACGGGCGTGACGGTGCGCACGGCAAAAAAAGTCAAGACTTTTGGCGTGAAATCGAAGGTGACTTTTGCCGCGCTCGATGCGGAGGAAATGGCTTATTATGTTGATAATTACCGTCCTTACGATAAGGCTGGCGCCTACGGCATTCAGGAGTGGATTGGCTATGTCGGCATATCGGGCCTGAATGGTTCGTTTTACAATGTGATGGGCTTGCCGACGCGCCGACTTTATCAGGTCTTGAAAGATTTCTGACTTTTTCCGATTCTGGCCTTTGACTGTTAGCTTTTGGCAATCAATCTTTTACCATCTTGTAGGATTACGTTTTATGAACCAATAAGCCAAAAGCCAGTTGCCAATAGCCAAAAGCCTTTTTTTGAATGATAAATGACATAATTTCCTGCTTTTTGTATCTTTGCAGACTTATTCAATGAAAATGAGCGAAAAACGACCTTTGATATTGATTACAAACGATGACAGTTGCCACGCAAAAGGCTTGAAAAAACTTTCTTCCTTGATGCGCACGCTTGGCGATGTGGTGGTGATTACGACCGAACAAGTGATGTCGTCGAAAAGCCATTCCGCCACTTTGCAATCGCCGCTTTATGTGCGTTTGGCTGAAGAAAGTGAGGGCTACAAGGAATACCATTGCAACGGAACGCCAGTTGATTGTGTGAAACTTGGCTACCAGCGTGTGCTTGAGCGTTGGCCCGATTTGGTCGTTTCGGGCATCAATCATGGTTCGAATGCGGGTTCAACGGTGGTTTATTCCGCCACGGTCGGGGCTGTGGTCGAGGCTTGCATGGATGGCATGACGGCCATTGGTTTCAGTCTTGATTGCTTTGATGCTGATGCCGATTTCGACCATTTGGATGCTGCCATTTTGTCAATCACGAAAAAAGTGCTTGCCGAAGGTCTGCCGAAAGGTGTCTGCCTAAACGTGAATTTCCCGAAGCGTTGTGCCGAACCGCTGAAAGGCATAAAAATATGCCGTCAGGCAACGGGGAAGTGGGTCGAGCCTTTTGAAGCGCATTACGATGAAAACGGTAATGTGTATTACGATTTGAGAGGCGAATTTGTCACAAATGACTTGACGCCCGACACTGATATTTATGCCGTTGAGCACAATTATGTTTCGGTGGTGCCGACGCAATACGATTGGACTGCAAAATCGGCTTTTGATAGTTTAAGGAATTATGAATCAATGCTTTTAGAAAATGGAAATCAAGGATAACTTTTGGTTGGGATTGCTGGCTGGTGCGGCCACTTTCGGATTGTTTTATTTCTTGCTCAGCCTGATTCCGTGGGGCGAACCTTATTTCAGGGCACCTTGGCTTTTGGCTTTCATCCCGGACATCATTCTGTTCAGGATGATGTTGGTGAAATGGAACCTCGACAAAATGGGCCGTGGTGTGTTGCTCGTCACCATTATAGGGATGCTCCTCGTGTTTTTCTTGATTTAGTTTTTATTGTGTAACAATCTGATACTGAAATGAAATATTACATCATAGCGGGAGAGGCTTCGGGCGATTTACACGCTTCCAATCTGATTGCCGAACTGAAGAAGAAAGATGCTCATGCGGAATTCCGCGCATGGGGTGGCGACTTGATGAAAAAGCAAGGCGCGACCTTGGTGAAGCATTACCGTTACATGGCTTTCATGGGTTTTGTGGAGGTGGCGGTCAACATTCGGAAGGTGCTTAATAATATAAAGGAGTGCAAGAAAGACATGCTTGCCTATAAGCCCGATGCAGTCATTCTTGTTGATTATCCGGGTTTTAATTTGCGCATGGCGAAGTTCGCTCACGACAACGGCCTCAAGGTGTTTTATTACATTTCGCCTCAGGTCTGGGCTTGGAAACGCCGCCGTGTGAAGAAAATCAAGCAGTCGGTCGACGAAATGCTTGTGATTCTGCCGTTTGAAGAAGAGTTTTACAGGAAATATGGCGTTAACGTGAGTTATGTCGGCAATCCGCTTTTGGATGCCTTGTCGCACACAAACGAGATTTCGCGCCAGAGTTTTTCGCGGAAAAACAACCTCGCGGAAAAGCAGGAAATCATTGCGTTGTTGCCAGGCAGCCGCACTCAGGAAGTGAAACGCACACTACCCACCATGTTGAGTGTGATGCCGAAATTCGCTGATTATCAGTTTGTAATTGCAAAAGCACCATCGTTGGATAAGGATTTCTACAAAAAACTGATTGGTGATGCAAATGTGCAAATCGTTGAAAATCAGACCTACGACTTGCTGCAACACGCAAGCGCCGCTATGGTGACATCGGGAACAGCCACTTTGGAAACAGCATTGTTTACCGTTCCTGAAGTCATCTGCTACAAGGCAAATTCGGTTTCCTATTGGATTGCCAGATACCTGATTCGGGTGAAATACATTTGTCTCGTCAATCTGATTTTAAACAAGGAAGCCGTCAAGGAGTTGATTCAAGGTGATTTGAACACCGAGAATCTTGCCGCCGAATTAGATAAATTGCTGCACGATTTCAAGCGTCAACGCCAACTTTTAGAGGATTACGAAACCTTGAAAGACGTGATGGGCAATGTCGGCGCATCGGGAAAAGCGGCTGAAATCATCGTGAACGGCTTGAAGTAACTACTATAATTTTTTTCTCGTAAGCAATTGATTTGTAATTGATTACAACAATTTACTTATAATTAC
>JAGHSL010000434.1 GCA_018065885.1 Candidatus Limimorpha equi | reverse complement strand
TTGTGGTTCAGCTTGAGGTTGGCGCAGGCCCTGATGTAACCGGTCTCGACATCCATGAGAATGGCGCAGCCTTGCTCGGCCTTGTTGGTCACCATGGTGTTGTTGAGGGCGCTTTCCACAATGTCCTGAAGGTTGACATCAAAAGTCGTCACAACATCGTTGCCGTTTTTGGCATCGGTGTCGTCATCGGAATCGACGGGAATCCAGTTGTTGTGATGAAGGCGTCTAACGAGTTGCCGGCCGTTCTGCCCTTTCAGATAATCGTTGTAAGCGCCTTCCAAACCGACGTAAAGGTTCTCGGTTTCATTGACATAGCCAATGATGCGGCCTGCCAGTTCGTTGTAAGGTCTCACGCGACGTACTTTCTTTTCGGCAACGATTCCGCCACGGTTTTGGCCTTTACAGAAAATGGGGAACTGCTGCATGGCGCGGTACTGCTCAAGCGAAATGCCTTTGACAACAGGATGATACCTTTTGCCTTCGGCTTTTGCCGTGCTGAGCGATTCTTTCCATTGCTTGGCTGTCTTTTGGGGAAATGCTCCTGCCATCACTGCGCTGAGGCTGTCGATGTTGTTTCTGAACAATTCCAAGTCGACGACACTGGCGTCAAAATAGATGTCGAAAACTGGCACCGAGGTAGCCATCAGTCTGCCGTCGTAGGAAAGGATGTTTCCTCTTGAGGCTTCCAATTCCCTGACGCGGTACTCCTTTTTCTCAGCCAACTCGATAAGCTCCTTACTGTCTTTTGTCTGGACAATAACGATTTTCACGATGATGGCAATGGCGAACAGGAGTACCCCCGCATACATCAGGTAGGATTTCCTTAAACTTTCTGTTTTTGGTTCGGAACTCATAATCTTTATATTGTTTAATTGTTTGTTTTTCTGCGTTTTATTCCATAGTGATTCTCTTTAGCGGCTCAGTGGTTTCCTTGATGCCGTAGGGTGCAAGCCGAGTGGCCAACACCGATTGCTTCGAGTTTTGCATGATGGCCGACTTGAGTTGTATGTATTCAACCTGAAGGTCGTTCAGCTCCTTGGCGTTTTTCGCAATTTCGCGGGTGCGCTCTTCGGCGAGGTAGGTGTTGGTGATGAGCACCATGAGCAAAACCCCTACGTAGAACATGAAGGCGAAAAGTTCCGAGAATGTCTTCTTCGTCAGGAAACTTCCGTTCAGCACGTCTTTGAAGCCACCGTTTTTCTTGTTGTTTTTCTCCATAATCATTTCCTTTCTGCAATTCTGAGTTTCGCGCTTCTGGCACGGCTGTTGGCGGCAATTTCGTCGTCGCTCGGAACGATTGGCTTGCGCGTTATTAATTTATAAGGTGTAAGCAGGTTGCCGAAAAAGTCTTTTTCTTCCTTGCCTTCGGCATTGCCGGTCTTGAAGAAATTCTTCACCAAACGGTCTTCCAACGAATGGTACGACATGATGACGATGCGGCCTCCGGGCTTTACCATGTCGGCACATTGACTGAGGAACTGTGTGAGGGCTTCCAGCTCTTGGTTTACCTCGATGCGCAAGGCCTGAAAAATCTGCGCCAGCACTTTGTTCTCCTTGCCTCTTGGCAGACGCTTCTCGACGGCAGCTTTCAGCTGGCTTGTGGTCTCGATTGGCTCGGCGTTTCTTGCCATAATGATGTCGTTGGCAATGAGATGAGCGTTAGGCAACTCGCCGTAAAGACTGAACAGTCGGGTCAATGCGGCTGCATCGTAGGTGTTGACGACTGCTGCGGCATCAATTGGATTGCTTTGGCTCATGCGCATGTCCAAGCGTCCTTCGAAACGGGTTGAGAAGCCTTTTTCGGGTGTGTCGAACTGATGCGAGGAAACGCCTAAGTCGGCCAAAATTCCATCAACGGGGCCTCCGTTGTAGAGTTGCAGGAAATTCTTGCAATAGCGGAAGTTCTGCGGAATGAAGGTGAAACGCGGGTCGTCGAAAGCGTTCTTGGCGGCATCTTCGTCTTGGTCGAAAGCGTAAAGATGACCGTCGTCAAGACGCTCCAAAATGGCACGCGAATGACCGCCGCCGCCAAAGGTGACGTCAGCGTAAGCACCATGAGGGTTGAGGTTCATGCCCTCGATGCACTCGTTCAACATGACTGGATTGTGATACATCGTGAGGCCCTCCTTTATTTAATAAGTGTATTGATAATGTCTTTATATTTCTTCTTGTCGGCATTGCCGATGGTGTTGCCGTATTCTTCCTTATCCCAAATCACCATCTTGTTGATTTCCGTAGTCAGGACGACATCTTTCTTCAGGATTCCGAGATCCATAAGTTCCTTTGGGATTTGAATACGGCCGTTTGCATCGAGTTTTACAGGTTTGGCGCCGTTGTTGAATATCATGAACGCTATAAGCTGGTCCTCATCGGAATGATCGATTCTGGAATTGATCTTGTCTAACAATTCGTTCCAGCCTTTTTTTGTGTAGAATTCAATGCATCTCTTGGTATCTGTCTCTCTGGGACGCAACACAAAACCTTCGTCGGCCAAATCGCCTAACTGTTCCTTGAAATCGGCAGGAACCATCAGGCGGCCTTTGGCGTCGAGTTTGCAGTTATAACATCCTATCAGATATCCCATTTTTCTTTTTTGTTTTTCAGGTGGCGAAAATAATACATTTTTTCCCACTGAGCTACACTTCTACCCACTTTTTATTCAACGAAAGGGCTGAAGTTATCAACAGTCATTGTGAATTTATTGATATATAAGTAGATGAAAAAAACGGCTTGCGTGTTGGTTGGGAGACATCGAGGCTACGGGAATGCGAGAATACGAAACCGCTTGCCCCCGTAGCCTGCGGTCTCGAATTCCCATGTCCATCTGTTATGTAAGTGTGTGATTAAAATAGTTTACATATTGAAGTTGTAACACATATAAACATTAGCAATTGTTTTCTTGAAGAACGCTAATTGCCACAAATTCCAATAATTTTTTAGAATTTGGCTGATATACAACTAATTGCGATTTTTGATAATTTATGATTCATTTACGAAAATTTGCGTTTAGCGAAGTAAAAAAAACAGCTATTATCGTTACAGGTTATTATTTAATTCTCACTAAATCGAAATACTTTTCTGGCTTTTTTCCTATTTTTGTGGGCAAAATTTGTAGCGTTTTTGTTATGAAAACCGTACAGGAAAAGGTTTTAGACTTGCATAAGGTTCTTTCGGCAAAGGTGCCGAGACTGATGAAACACATGCCGGACTGTTTTTTTAAGAAGATTCAGCAGCTGATGCATGAAGATGAATTGAATCGTATCATGCTGAAATACAAATGTCTGGAAGGTGTCCGTTTCCTTACAGCCGTCATCAAGGATTTTCATGTGAAGTTAGTGCTGAAAGGCACAGAGCACCTAATGGGAGACCGCCGCATTGTGGTCGCTTCAAATCATCCGATGGGTGGCTTCGATGGCATGGCGTTGATTCAGACGGTCGGAAGCATCCGGGGAAAAGTGCTTGCTCCTGTCAACGATTTCCTGACTTACGTTCCGAATTTGCGTTCGGTTTTCATTCCTGTCAACAAGATAGGAACCGCCTTGGCAAACAGACGCGATAACATGCGCTTGCTCAAAGAGGCTTTCGCAGGCGACAGCACGGTCTGCTATTTTCCGTTTGGGCTTTGCTCGCGTATGACGAAAGATGGAAAAATCATGGATTTGGAATGGAAAAAGACTTTCGTCACCAAGGCAAGGGCTTCTTTCCGCGACATAGTTCCCGTGCATATCGATGGACAGAACTCAAGCTTTTTCTATCATTTGGCGTGTTTGCGTAAGTTTTTGGGAATCAAGGCCAATATTGAAGCGGCTTTTCTTATCGATGAGTTTTTCAAGCAGCGTAACCACACTTTGACCATCATCTTCGGCAAGCCGATTCCTTATCAAACTTTCGACAACCGTTTCACCGATGTACAATGGGCCGAAAAACTCCGTCGGTTTTCCTATCAATTGCCGAATGATTCCGAGCAGACGTTTGACCCGCAAAAAGACTACGAATTATGACTCAGAAATTAAAAATACGATAAATTCAAGTTATTCAAATGATTATCAAGAAATCCTATTTTTTGTGTAGTAACACCAAAATCGACAAGTTGCCCAAGGACAACATGCCTGAATATGCTTTCATAGGCCGTTCCAACGTGGGCAAGTCTTCCTTAATTAATATGCTGGTGCAGCGCAAGGACTTGGCGAAGACCTCATCGAAGCCAGGCAAGACCATAACAATCAATCATTTCGTGGTGAACGATGAGTGGTATCTGGTCGACTTGCCGGGTTATGGCTTTGCACAGCAGTCGAAGAAAATGCGCGACGATTGGCGCGTCATGCTGAACAATTACATTTCGCGTCGCCGCAACCTGATGACGACTTTTGTCTTGGTCGACTCGCGCATCGAACCGCAAAACAGCGACATCGGTTTCATGGAGTGGTTGGGTGAAAACCAAGTGCCCTTCGTGATTGTTTTCACAAAGACCGACAAGCTCTCGAAAGCGGAACTGGGCACCAATGTCGAGGCTTACAAGAAACGCCTTTTGGAAGACTGGGAGGAACTGCCGCCCATTTTCATTACCTCGTCGGAAAAGAAAGTCGGGCGTGACGAAATTCTCGATTACATCGAGCAGCAAAATGCTGAACTGGAGAAATATAAGAAAACAAATGGATTAAAATAATACATTAAAAATCAAATCGTTATGGGTATCTTATTTTCAATTTTAATTGGAGCTTTGGCTGGCTGGTTGGCTGGCAAAATCATGAATGTCGGCATGGGCCTTTTGATTGAAATTCTTGTCGGTATTGCTGGCGGTGCCATTGGCGGCTGGCTTTTCGGCTTGATTGGATTGCATTCTACGGGTGGCTTCATCGGACAGCTGGTCGTTGCCGTTGTCGGTGCAGTCGTCTTGCTTTGGGTGGTTTCCAAAATCAAGAAGAACTGAGATTTGCTCACTCAATGAAAAACAGGCTGGCTTTTGATTTGGTCAGCCTGTTTTTGTTTTCGATTATGGGATATTGGGGGAATTTCTCAATATTCAAAGTAACTATTCAAAATTAAACTACATTATAAAGGACACGGGATTTCGAGACTGTGAGGCTTCAAGATGCCTTGTAATCTCGCATTCCCGCGACCTCGATGCCTCGTTTTCAATATGTAAACTAATTTTGATCACCTACTAAGAATTATGGTTTCCAATAATTTGTGATTCATTTTCAGTGATTTACGTTTAGTGAAGCGAAAAAGACTGCTGTTTCTGTTACAGGTTATTCTTTAAATCTCACTAAATGAAAAGGGCCGCCCATAAGCGGCCCTCGGATTTTTGCTACCAAACTTTTAGGCAATAAGCTTAGTCTCTATTGACGGTAAATTCCGTTGTATGGTATGTATTGTCACCAATCTGCCAGGTAAAATGGTAAGTGCCGAAAAATTCATTATTTTTCCACAGGTCAATGTCATTCCGCAGACGTCCTTCGAAATCTTTAATGAAAAGATTGATGGCATCGCGACACCCGGCTGCTTTATCTGCAATTTGGAAAGGTGAATTGTAGAAATATTTCTCATAGCAATCGGTCAGGAATTGTTGGAGGTGGCTGCCGTATGGAGCTTCATTGCAAAACATACGCCATTCCTGAATGGCACGTTGAGGTGCGGGAAGATCTCTCGGGAAATCTCGCCACTCATTTCCACATCCCCGGTATGCATCGATAGCCTCGAAAAAGCCATCTTTGGAATATAGGTATAGAATACAATCTGAGTAAGTGAAATATAAACTATATCTGGAATAATCTTGTGGGGTTACGCTGCATATCCAGCTTTGGCAGAAATTCAGGTCGGAATGCAACCCTTTTTTTGCAGTGTCGTGGGGCCCTGCAAAATGGCCTTCTGGCCATATCTTTGAGTTAGCTGCGTATTTGTATCGTACATTGTCGCGCTCAAAGTTAAGGGTCATTTCCAAGTCGGGTATAGTGGTCGTCACTGTATTATTAAGTGAAAACGAACCGCCAATATTCACTCCTGGTGCTTGTGATACCGTTAGGCCGCCGGTGAGAGTCCACATTTGACCTGAAGTGTAAGTCGTGTTACCAATAGGATTGCTGGGTTTAATATCTGATATTTGGCAGTTTGAATCAGAAAATCGAGTTTTGCATGCAATATATTCCAAAAAAGGTCCATAGTACCGATAACGGTTACGGGCATCTGGCAACCATTTACTTTCATCGGTTGGCTCCGGATTGAGTTTGCTTCCTTGGAAAAGCAATTGCTGATTAATAAGATAGATATCTTTCTTATTATTCAGGTCATAAACGGACCACACCCGACAGATTATATCATGTTTGATTTCTCTAGTGGCTCTATCTTTCAATTTTTCTCCAGGATCATCTACCGGGAGATTGTCGGAATTAAAAGTATAGTTAAACGAAAGAGTCAGATTTGTTCCCATATTATTAATGTCCATGTATTTGCCATTAGCCTGAGACCTCGCTTCCTTGACCGACTGATTCGTCCAATCCACTATGTCATCGAGATCATCTTTTACTGAATACTCTACGGTTTCTCCAGTTAATGGGAAATAGGTGCTGTCAATCACCTCAAGAGTTTCCGTATTCAAAGTGATACTCTTGCAATTGGTGCTGACTACGCCCTGGTAATCAGGAAGAATGAGAATGTTGTTCGAACAGAAGCCAATGGCTCTGTAGCGAGCGTCGGCTTTGGAGTCGTCGGGCGACATGTCGCCAAGATATTCAAGTCGGCTGATGATGTCGAAATAGCTGAAATCGCCATTGCCAAAGACATCCCAGCTGTTGACGGCTGTCTCACTGAAGTCCTTCAAGTCTTGGTCAGTAGGCGACAGAAACACAACCGCACCGTCGTTGAGCAACAGTTCTCGTATTTCTGTCCATTGACTGTCTGTTAAGGAACTGAATTCATTTGGAGTAATAATGACGACATCGGTGTTGTCGCTCTCTAATTGATTGACTTGATTGGTAAACCTGTCGGATACAGTTGCCAAATCATCATTGTTGCAAGATGCGAAGATGTACGTTCTCAAAGTTGATTCTGAGATCTCTTCGGCCGGGGTAGGTGGATTCTCATTGTTGTCGTCTTTCTTGCAAGAAACACAGGCGACTGTCAATGCCAACAACAGGCATAAGACTGCATTTACTTTTTTCATTTTTAATTCATTATGGTTCCTGTATTAGTGATCTCAGAGACGGACGGAACCCGTTGATCCGCTTCTTCGACTCAATCTGTCATTTTGAGTGATTGATACTGCAAAATTATGCTTTTTTTGTCTGCAAAATCATTCATTGCTGATTTTTTATGGAATTGGCTTCTGTGCAAAATATAAGGCAATTATATACCTTTTGACCCATATTAGTCGGATATGCCAACCGATGCAGTGTCCGAAGGTTCCAAACAGCACCCGCCCTATACCCGCTCCGTACTTCGTCCAATACTCGTCCATACTTTGCTCAATGCTCACCCAATCCAAGGGATTGGACAAGCTGTGTGTCAAGTTATTACAAATAACAGTAGAAGTACGGTGAGGGCCTTTGGAGGTGACGGGCAGCAGGCAACGGAAACCCACCAAGTGGCAAATATACTCCCTGTCGCTCTTTCTCTGCTTTTTGATGCTGCAAAGTCAGATAGGGAAAATCATTTTTTTTGCCACGAATTATCTTCACTGTTTGGGTCTAAAAGTATATAATTACCAAATATAATCAGTCTGACTATTGATGCCTGCACAAAAATCATTCAGTAAATTCACTCCCGTAATGACTTCGCCAAAAACAATGCCTTTGTATTCGGCAATTACGCGACCTTCAATGTTTTGTGTCGTTGTCAGTATCATGCTTTTATGTGATTTTGCGGTGCAAATACATGGTGATTTTTCCTGTGGAAATGAGGTCGCAACATTGTAACTGAAAAATGGTAAAACGAATACTATCGTTTCCCTATTTCTTTATTTGCTGAAATTCTAATCCTTATATCACTCCTCGCTCAAGCAGTGTCACAATGGTTTCGATTTTGTCGTCTTCCTCGTTGTGTTTCGGGTCGTATTCCGTTTTCAGATTGTAGCCCCAAAGCCTGGCAAAACCCTGGTAGAACAAAGCCCTGACTTTACCTCTCAGCTCTTGCACAACCTTGTAAGATGTGTCGCCGGTTTCGCGGTCAATCAGGCGGATGAGAATGGCTCCTTGCGATATGGTGAGGTCCTTGAGTTCATCGGTGTATTGGTCAGTGATTTCCTTTTCGGCTTGTTTCATCAGTTGCCGGCGTTCACGGTCGTTGCGGGCAGCCAAAAGTAAGGTGTCGTAGCCTAAAAGTTTTTCTTTTGCGAGCTTGGCATAAGGGTAGGCTTTCCTGACGTTTCTCACCAAGCGGCGGCCAGATGCAGTCTCTGTGATTTCGTAATAATGATTCATCAAGTTGATGTCGACTTCGGGCAACTTGACAATTAATGTAGTGTCGCCGTTTTCCTCGATTCGGCCATAAACCACATTCACTTTGCTTTGGTCACTTGAAAAGTCAACGACGCTTGATTTTGCCGGCGTGTTTTCCACAGGCTTAATTGCAATTCTCTTGACTTTGATATTGACCGGTTTGTTGCTTGCCATTTGTGCAAAAGCACTCATGCTGAACAGCGCAAGGAATAATATGAAAGCGAACTTTTTCATCTCCATTTTATTTTGAAACGTATTTCCTTATTGCAAGTATTGTGCCAAAAAACACGGATTGTCATTGGCATGGCCAAGGAAAAAAAGATTGACACGGAAAATCGAGTATCCGATAAATCCGTGTCAATCGTGTTCAATTAGAATCTGTGTCTTTCAGTGTTTAGTCGCCGGCATGAAGCTTTGCAATGCCTGATTTGTTGAGTTTCTGCTCGGCGTATGCGCGGGTGACGACCAATTCCTTTTTGCCAATGTCGGATGGCATTTCAAACATGGCATCGCTCAGAATGGCTTCCATGATGGAACGCAATCCACGGGCACCGACCTTGAATTCCACAGCTTTCTCCACAACAAAATCGAGGGCTTCATCTTGAATGATGAGGTTGATGCCGTCCATCTTGAAGAGTTTCTGGAACTGTTTCACGATGGCGTTCTTTGGCTCGGTCAGGATGCGCTTCAAGGCGGCTTCGTCAAGCGGATTGAGGTGTGTGATGATTGGCAGACGGCCCACGATTTCTGGAATGAGGCCGAATTTCTTGAGGTCGGCAGGGGCAAGGTATTGCAGCATGTTGCTCTTGTCGAGGACTTCGGACGAGTCGCTGCTGTAGCCAATCACGTTGGAGCGTTTTCTCGAGGCAATGATGCGCTCGATGCCGTCGAAAGCGCCACCTGCAATGAAAAGAATGTCTTTCGTGTTGACAGGAATCATCTTCTGTTCAGGGTGCTTTCTGCCGCCTTGTGGCGGGACGTTCGAAACGGTGCCTTCCAAAAGTTTCAGCAAGGCCTGCTGAACGCCTTCGCCCGACACGTCGCGCGTGATGCTCGGGTTGTCGCTCTTGCGTGCAATCTTGTCGATTTCGTCAATGAAAACGATGCCGCGTTCGGCAGCAGCCACATCGTAATCGGCGGCTTGCAGCAGCTTGACGAGAATGTTTTCCACATCTTCGCCCACATAGCCGGCTTCGGTAAGCACGGTTGCATCGGCAATGGCGAAAGGCACGTTGAGCATCTTGGCGATGGTACGGGCCAAAAGGGTCTTGCCAGTGCCGGTCTCACCGACGAGAATCATGTTCGATTTCTCAATCTCGACTTCGTCGTTGTCGACTTTCTGACTGATGCGCTTGTAGTGGTTGTAAACGGCAACGGCCAAGGTGCGCTTGGCATCATCTTGCCCGATGACATATTGGTCAAGGAATTTCTTGATTTCCTGAGGCTTCTTTAATGAAAATCCAGACAAAGGATTGCCCTTGCCTGAATTTCCACAGTGCTCCTTTGCAATGAGATAAGCCTGTTCTGCGCATTTTTCGCAAATCTTGCCATCGACTCCTTCAATGAGGAGCTTCACCTCGCTGGCTTTTTTGCCGCAGAATGAGCATACGCCTACTTTCTTAGTCGCCATGCTTATTTCTTTATGAGGACTTCGTCAATCATACCATATTCCTTGGCTTCGGCGGCGGTCATCCAGTGGTCGCGGTCGGAGTCAGCCCAAACCTTGTCGTAAGGCTGGCCTGAGTGGTTGGAAATGATTTCGTAAAGTTCCTTCTTGAGTTTCTGAATTTCGCGAGCTGTGATTTCAATCTCGGTGGCCTGACCTTCCACACCGCCCATTGGCTGGTGGATCATGACGCGTGAGTGAACCAATGCGGAACGCTTTTTAGGAGCGCCTGCGCAAAGCAGAACAGCTGCCATCGATGCGGCCATGCCAGTGCAGATGGTGGCGACATCAGGCTGAATGAACTGCATGGTGTCGTAGATACCCAAACCTGCGTAAACGCTGCCGCCAGGTGAGTTCAGGTAAATCTGAATGTCGCGCTTCGGGTCGGTCGATTCGAGGAAGAGCAACTGGGCTTGGATGATGTTGGCCACATAATCGTCGATGGCGGTGCCAAGGAAGATGATGCGATCCATCATCAGACGTGAGAACACGTCCATCTGGGCCACGTTCAACTGACGTTCTTCAATAACGGTTGGCGAGATGTAACCGTTGTTGTTGATTCTTGAAATGTACTGTTCCAATCCCAATGGGTTGATGCCCAAGTGCTTGGTAGCATACTTTTGAAATTCGTTGTTCATAAATGGTTCTGTTTTTTAGTTAGTATTATTTTGCTTCGTTGGCCTTCTTGAGGCTTTCGATGTAGTCTTCGTAAGTGGTCTCTTTGTAGGTGACTTTCATCTTGTTCTTCAGGAACTGCGTCATCTTGATGTCGGCGAGCTGGTTCTTGGCGTTGTTAATCTGTTCCTCTTCCTTCATCATGTTGTTGACGATGCTGTCGAGGCGACCTTTCATTTCGTCGTCGAAGGTAGCATAGTCGATGCCAGGGAAGATTTGCTTCAGGACAAAAGCGCGGAGTTCTTCATCCTTCACGACCAAGTCCATGTTGTCCTTCACGATGGCGTCTTCGATGATCTGCCAACGCAAGCCTTTTGCATAGTTGCTTTCGTAGTTGGCTTCAACGTCTTCGGCAGTGATGTTGTTCTGGCCGTTTTCGACAATCCAACGCTTCAGGAATGCATCTGGCAGGTCGAACTTCACTTCGCTGACGAGCTTTTCAATCATCTGGTTAAAGAGAATCTGGTCGGTTTCGTTGACATACTGCTTTTCCATTTCTTCCTTCACGGCAGCCTTGAAAGCGTCGAGTTCCTTGATGTCTCTGCCTGGGAACACCTTTTCGAAGAAATCAGCATTGAGTTCCGGCTTTTCTTCGCGGGTGGCATCATCGATGATGATGTTGAAATCGCTGTCGGCTGGAGCGTCTTCGCCCAAAACCTTAGCGGCTGCTTCGTCAGAACCGAGGGCCTTGGCGAAATTGTAGATGAATTCAGCACCGACTTCCTTGCCGATGAGCATATCCTTCGATTCCTGGTCCTTAATCTGGTCCATGTGGAAGAAGATGGTCTTCTTGAAGCCGTCTTCAACTTCTTTGCCGTCTTCGGCTTCGCAAACTTTTAGTTCCAGTTTGTCGTTTTCGCCAACGGTTTCTGCATGAACGATATTAGGATTTTTTTCGATGATATTGTCGATGGTCTTGTCGACTTCTTCGTTGGAAGCGAGCACCTTGGCGGCTTCGATTTCCATGCTGGCAAGGTCAACATTGACTTCAGGTCTGATGGCTGCTTCGAAGCAGAAATCCATGTCGTCCTGTTTGTCAAGGTCAGCTGGCTGCTGGTCAGGGTCGTTGAGCGGATAACCGAGCAGGTTGAGGTTGTTGTCAGTGATATGCTTGTTGAGGTTTTCTGAAACGATGTCATTCAGGGCTTCCATCTTGGCTTGCGTGCCATACATCTTCTTTATCATGCCCATCGGGACCATGCCTGGACGGAAACCTGGCATGTTGGCCTTCTGTCTCAGACCTCTTAATATTTCGTCTAATCTTTTTGCGTAATCTTCCTTAGTAACGCTAATCTTAATGGAGATAAGGTTTTCTCCTTTTGCTGTCTGTGCGATATTCATTTTTTATCTTATTGATTTTCTTTGTTTTGTGCGGATGAAGGGACTCGAACCCTTACTTCTTTCGAAACTAGATCCTAAGTCTAGCGCGTCTACCAATTCCGCCACACCCGCGTATAGCCTGATTTTTGAGGGTGCAAAGATACAATAATTATATTAAATAAGGTGTTTTTGCCTTAGTTTTTTACGTCAAGGGCATCACGGAGAGCATTTCCAACGAGCATGAAAGCCAAAACTAAAAGCATGATGGCAATGCCGGGAAGTATGGCAAGATAGGCTGCGTCGAGGATAATGAAGGCGTAGTTTTCCTTAATCATGCTGCCCCATGATGGCATAGGGGGCTGAACGCCAATGCCTAAGAAACTCAAGCCAGCTTCCAAAAGAATTGCCGAGGCGAAATTGGCCGCCGAAACTACGATAATCGGGTTGATGATGTTGGGCAAAATGTGTTTGAAAATGACGCGGATATTCTTGAATCCCAAGGCTTTCCCAGCTTCAACGAAAGTGGTCTCGCGTATGGAGAGAATCTGTCCGCGCACGATACGCGCCACTTCGACCCACATGGTCAAGCCCACGGCAATGAAGACTTGCGCAATGCCTTTGCCCAGGGCAAATGTGATGGCGATGACCAAAAGCAGGGTAGGGATGGACCACACCACATTGATGAACCACACCACCACATCGTCGACTTTGCCACGGAAAAATCCGCCTAAACTGCCGACCGTGATGCCGATGATCAGACTCAGGAACACGGCAATGAAACCGACGGTCAAGCTGATGCGGCTGCCCAAAACAAGGCGGCTGAGGAAATCGCGGCCAAACTGGTCAGTGCCCAACAGGAATTTCTGGTGTTTCGTGCAGTTGCGCAAAATGTAGTTCTCAGCATCGGCTTGAGAATTGAAGTTTTTCTTCGTAATCTCTTGATTGCTATAGGTTTCAGTTCTGATAGTGCCACTTTTCTCAGGGTTGAAAAGGTATACCTCCGTCTGCGTTGCGCTGATTCTCAGGCTGTCGTATGGGATGAAGATATAATCGTCGGGTTTGCCTTGCAGCAAGGTCTTGAAAAACGACTGCTTCGGATTAGGTATCTCTTTTGGAACCAACAGCATGTCGATCTCAAAGCCAGGTTTCTGTGTGCTGAGTTCCAGCAACTGGCGGTTGGCATTGGGCGTGGGGTCGGGAATGAAGCAGTAAGCGAAGATTGCTGACAAGGCAAAGATAATGATGAAAAAGGTGGCCGCCATTCCCAATTTGTTCTTGCGGAATCGCTGCCATGCAAGTGCTTTCGGTGACTGCAATTGCGTTTTGTCCTTTTTCATCATCAGTGTATTTTTCTAATTTAATTATGTTGTCAAAATTATACTACATAATGGTTATGGGTTAAGATCTTTCGGCTATCAGTTATTGCCCTCAACAAATAAACGATTAAACCTTTCAACAATTTACTCCATCACCTGGCACCATTACCCATCACCTTGCATCCGATGTAATATTGCGCATCTACTTATCTTTCAGCTCTCATCGGGTTGTGCAGGAAGTCGTCGTATGCGAGACGAATGCCTTCTTCCAGTTCGGTCTTGTAGGTCCAACCTAAAGCTCCGGCTTTCGATACGTCCAAAAGTTTCCTTGGAGTTCCGTTAGGGCGGGTGGTGTCCCATTTTATTTCACCTTCGTAGCCAATCACTTTGGCGACCAATTCTGTCAAAGCCTTAATGGTCAGTTCTTTGCCTGTTCCTGCATTCACGGTTTCATCGCCACTGTAGTTATTCATCAGGAAAACGCAAAGGTTGGCCAAGTCATCGACATAAAGGAACTCACGCAAAGGACTGCCGTCGCCCCAGCAGGTCACTTCTTTCAAGCCGTTCACCTTGGCCTCGTGGAAACGGCGGATAAGGGCCGGCAACACATGGCTATGCTCAGGGTGGTAGTTGTCGTTGGGACCGTAAAGGTTGGTCGGCATGACGGAGATATAATCGGTGCCATACTGTCGGTTGAGGAACTCGCAGTATTTCAGACCGCTGATTTTCGCCAAAGCGTAGGACTCGTTGGTCTTTTCGAGTTCGGAAGTCAGCAGGCAGCTTTCCTTCATGGGTTGTGGCGCCATGCGCGGATAGATGCACGACGAGCCGAGAAATTCGAGTTTCTTGCAGCCGTTCTTCCATGCTGAATGGATGACATTCATTTCGAGAATCATGTTGTCGTACATGAAATCGGCAAGTGCGTTTTGGTTGGCTACGATACCGCCGACTTTCGCCGCAGCCAAAAAAACATATTCTGGCTTTTCCTCTGCAAAAAATTGTTCTACAGCATCTTGGCGGCAAAGGTCGAGTTCCTTGTGTGTTCGTGTTATGATGTTCGTGTAGCCTTGCTTTTGCAATTCGCGAACTATGGCGGAGCCTACCATCCCGCGGTGGCCCGCTACAAATATTTTACTGTCTTT
>JAGHSL010000165.1 GCA_018065885.1 Candidatus Limimorpha equi | reverse complement strand
ACATTATGGGATTAGTCGGCGATTATTAGGAGAACACTCGGCGAAAAGTAGGCCTACAATAGGCGAACAATAGGCGAACAGTAGGCGAACAGTAGGCGAACGGTAGGCGAACGGTAGGCGAACGGGTAATCCGCTTCGCATAATCCATGACTTCGTCGAGGGTCTATGAGATTATCGTCCTGTATCCGGCAGGCTGGGACTTGCGTCAGCAAGGCCATATCCGCTCGATTCTCCCGATGCGCGGTCAATAACAAATATGGGATTTGATTTTCAATTATCTATCACAAAGGGAGCTATGTGCTTTTCGACCTATGTTGATAGCCGAAGTCTTGTCCATTGTCGGGCTGCATCTCAGAGAGATGCGATTTCTGTTACCCCATACATAGTGTGGGGCATGCACAAAACCAACATATATGATGGATGTAGCTGCCCTACATGTCGCTTCGCTTGTATAGGGTAACAAAAATGTGACCTCTTCGAGGTCGAGCGGGTCAAAAAATATATAATTGCCTAAAATGATGGATAAAAATTGGCAGATTCAAATCATGGAAAATTATCCGACGGTTCAACAAATCAAACCCAACGTGATCAACAAATAAACAGTTAAACAAAAAAAACAATCAAACATTTTCAGCTTTCGCGGTATTGCTTTGGTGTCATTCCTGTGTGTTTCTTGAAATATTTGTAGAAAAACGATGGGCAGGGAAAATTGAGTTCTTCGGAGATTTCCTTGATGCACAAATCGCTGTTTTTCAGCAATTGCTGAGCTTGACGGACAACAAAACGGTCAATCAATTGCGGTGCCGAAAAACCGCTGACCGATTTCACGATTTTTGACAAGTATTTGGGCGAAATGCAGAGCTTGTTGGCATAAAAAATCACATTGCGCTGCTCTGTATGATATTGCTTGACGAGATTCAAAAAACGGTCAAAAACCAGTTTGTTCCGCATCGAAACAGACTGTATTTCAATATTTTGATTCGTAATCTGACGACACACGAAACTGCCCAAAAGACAGAAAACCGAGGAAACGAGATGATGGACGCTTTCCTTTACATAGGCGTATTCGGAACGAGAGGTCTCGGACAAGAGGCTGATGTGCTGCTCAAACAAGCTGCGTTCTTCGGGTAACAAACTGAAACATGGATTGTTGAACACGCTGACCACTTCATTCAACATATTGATAATGTCCAACTTATGATTTGCGAGATACTGCTTCGATATAATCATGACAATCAGGTCGATGTCTTTTCCGTTTTCTTCCGAAATGCAGATGCTTTTGCTCGGCAACTTCATGATCATCATGCCTTCCGAAATGTTAAACTCTTCAAAATCAACACGACATCTGAGACTGTTGCTTTTGCAATACACAGCCACAAGATTATCGATATGGCAAAGTTCCCGCAACCGTTTGAACTTTTTCAGACTCACACAATTGGCAATAAAAATGTCGTCGCCGACGCATATAGCCTGATCTACAGGAGCACATTCCTTGAAATAAGGAATCGGAAACCCCAATTCTTTCATAATTATAAATTTAAGCACCGCAAAGATATGGATTATTCTGTTGACTGCAATGCGAAAAACAGCACTTTTTCTACCTTTTGAAATTTTTTATTCGCAAATAGATATTCAATAATCATTTGTTTTGTCGTTACTTTGCAAACTTAATTAATCAATAATGACAATTATGAATTATCTGAAAAACATCGTTTTACTTCTGCTGATATGCTGCATGTCGTATTCGGCGGAAGCTCAGAGACAGATGTCTTTGGAAGAGTGCCACAGTCTGGCATTGGAAAACAACAAGCAATTGAAAATCGCCCAGGAGGAAGTCAACAAGGCCGAGTACGAAAAGCAGGCCGCGTTCACCAACTATCTTCCTAAGTTCTCGGCAACAGGCACCTACATGCACAACAGCAAAGGCCTCGCGCTGATCAACGACAAGTATACGACAGCCTTGAATGGTGTCGGAACAATGGTGGACAACTTCATCAGTACAGCCCAAGCGGATCCTTTGATGCTCATACTCATGGAAACCAGTCCTGTTGTCCAGCAGCTGATAGCCGACATGAATGAGTATCAAATGCAAAATGCTCTTGACGAATTGAGTGACGAAGTCTATGATATTCTTCATCCTGACACGAGAAACATTTATGCAGGAATGGTTTCGGTTCAACAGCCGATTTATGTAGGTGGCAAAATCGTGGCCTACAACAAAATCACTGCCGACGCCAAGGAATTGGCCGAGTCGAAACTCGAAATGCAGAGACAAGAAATCATTGTTGGAGTCGACAAGGTTTACTGGCAAATCGTTTCGTTGGCCAACAAGCTGAAACTCACCCAACAATACGTCGACCTGCTTCAGTCCATGTCGGAGGATGTTTCGAAAGTGGTAGCCGAAGGTCTAGCCACTGCTTCAGACGAAATGGCTGTGAGAGTGAAGCTGAACGAAGCCCAGACTACCATGATTAAGGTTCAAAACGGTTTGGCTTTGTCGAAAATGTTGCTCTGCGAACAATGTGGATTGTCGCTCGACACAGAATTCACTTTGGCTGACGAGAATCTGGAAGACGTTCTGGTGGTTTCCGAATCACTGTCCTATCAGAGCGAATCCATCGAGAAAAACCGTCCCGAACTGAAATGCCTGAGCTTGGCTAACGACATGCTTGCCAAGAAAGTCAACATCACACGTTCGGATTTTCTTCCCACTGTTGCTGCATTTGGCAATTATCTGATTTCCAACCCATCATGCTACAACGGATTCCAGAAGGAATTTCACGGCATGTGGAATTTCGGCGTTGTCGCTAACATTCCGCTTTTCCATTGGGGAGAGGGCTATCATAAGGTTCGCGTGTCGAAAGAAGAGGCAAAGATTGCTCAGCTTAACTACGAAGAGGCCAAGGAAAAAATCATGCTTCAGGTACGCCAATGCGAAAAGCAGATTTCGGAAGCCGATTCACGCTTGACCCTTACCCAGGACAAGATGAGTGATGCCGAAGAAAACCTCAGAATGGCAACCATAGGTTTCCGCGAAGGCGTTGTCACCTCCATTGTGCTGAACGAAGCACAAACCGGCTGGATGAAAGCCCATTCGGAATTCATTGATGCGAAGATTGACAGAATCATGGCGGGCGTGAACCTGCGCAAGGCTGTCGGACAACTTGAATATTAATTAGAAACAATAAAAAAATAAGAAAAATGGATACAATTAAAAGTCAGAAAATCAACACGTTTTTAGCATTGGCCGTTTTAGGGGCCGTTATCATTATCGTGTGTGTGATAGGTGTCATCACCTTTAACAAAGCGGA
>JAGHSL010000377.1 GCA_018065885.1 Candidatus Limimorpha equi | reverse complement strand
CGTTCAGCGAGATAGTAAACTTCAACAACGACTTTTTTGCCCAAACCATCAAATTTCTAAAGCCCGATTCACAGAAAGTCTACGCCGACAAGGACGAAAAACATCAAAAGGAAGTCCGTATTGAGCAGCAAGCCAAGAAAAGCGGCCGAGGACTCGTTGAAATCGACCTTTTCAGCAAGGACAGCGAAAAAGACTATTACCTCGGCCGAATCATGGAAATCATCGATGAACTGACGCAAAAAAGAGGCTACGAGCACAGCGACATCTGCATTCTAACCCGAAAAACAGACACAGGTTCAATCATCGCCAACTATTTGAATGATAACGGAATACCAGTATTATCCAACGAATCAATTCTGCTGAAATCATCGGACAAAGTGCAACTTATCATCAGCACCTTGCATCACCTGATTGAGAAAAACAACAAAGCGGTAATTTCGGAAATACTTTATTATCATCGGATTACAAGCAACTCCACAGAAGATAAATCCATCAACGATTGTTTTGATGCCGTTGCCGACATTGCCAATGGAAACGCCAACATTGAAACCATTCTCGGCATTGGGGAACCTGGATTGCTTCAGAAAACACTTTCGCGTTCCACTTGCCTTTACGACCTATGTTCCTCATTGATGCGCATTTACGGTTTCGATTCCACAAGCGATTCCTTCCTGAATTACCTTTTGGACGAAATGTTCAACTGGCAAACCGCCGGAAAAGAAGGCATCATGGATTTCCTTGATTTCTGGAACAAAAAGAAAAACAAACTTGCCGTAAAATCCATCAGCGGCAATGCGGTCAGAATTATGACTATTCACAAGTCTAAAGGTTTGGAATTCAACGTAGTAATCTATCCCGAAGCCATCACCGATTTGGACAGCAAAATTGGAGGCAACAATGCCGTCGCCGAGACTTGGGTCACACCGAAAGAATTGGGATTTGAAGCCATTCCGAACCTCGACAAAGTGCTGTTCAAAATGACAAACGAAGCAAAACTTGAAGGCAATGAAGCAGCGCAAATCTGTGAAAAAGAGGAAGAAAGCAACCGATTGGACAATTGTAATTTGCTTTATGTCGCCTTCACCCGTCCCGTTGAAAGGCTATATGTCTTGGCAAAAGCCGGCGCCAAAAAAAATAAAATCAACGTCATCGAAGATTATCTGAAAAACCATGAGGATAAGATAAACCGCGACCTTTCAATTGATGACAAGCGCACAATCTACCAATTTGGCGACCCTGATTTCATTCACAAAGCGAAAAACGAAGACAAATCCGAGAAGAAACAGATTTGTGAATCAAACACAAGTGATTGGTTTTCAAAGATTCAGATTGACCCGATGCCAAGCATGTTCTGGATTTCGGAAAACGACAAGATGCAACCCAACGAATGGGGCGAACTGGTTCACGAAATCCTTTCAAACATTGAGACAAGCGCCGACATCGACAAGGCTCTTCTCCCCTATCTTTCAGATGGCTCCATTGATGAAGAAACCGCTAATTTACTGAAAGACAAATTCGTACAGATTACAGAAAATCCGATTGTTAAGGAAGCATTTGGTCCGGAAGCCATTGTAAAAAACGAATGTGAAATCCTTTCCAACGGCGAAATCTTGCGTCCCGACCGTTTTGCCGAACTGCCCGACCGCATCCTCCTGCTCGATTACAAGACCGGCAAAAAAGACCCCAAGCACCACCAGCAACTGAAGAACTACATTTCGGCCTTGCAAGGCATGGTTTCAAAACAGATTTCCGCATACCTTATTTATTTAGGAGCGGATGTTGAGGTGGAAGAAGTGGTGATGGATACGCTGTTTTGAGATTTGCGGCAAAAACAGAATTGAATCTTGCTGCCTCAATAGAGTATCATGCATGTTTGCCCATAAACAACCAAACAACTCGCTGAAATTACTTATTTTTGCGACATTAAAACAAAAAAGATATGTATTGCAAATATTGCGGAAAGCAGATTGACGATGATTCGGTTTATTGCCGTTATTGTGGAAAAAAAGTAGGTGAAAACAAAGAAGTTGCAGAAACAAAACCTACTGCGGAAGAGGAAATTGACTACGAGGTGATTGATAAGAAAACTGAAAATTCTGATTTCCATATTCGGTTTAAAGATGGGATTTATTTATATTTCAGTTATATTGATGATAAGACGGTGGCGGTGATAGCACCAGATGAAAACAGAATTTTGGGTATTGGTGTTTGGATTGGGTATATACCTCCCAAAGGCAATCTTAGCATTCCGCTGAATGTTAGAAACGGGAAAGACTATTCGGTAACAGAGATTAGAAATGGAACTTTCCATGGTTGCAGAGGTTTGCATAGCATTGTCATTCCTGATTCGGTGACTGAGATTGGAGATTATGCTTTCTCTGGTTGCAGCGGTTTGCAGAACATCGTCATTCCCGATTCGGTGACTCGAATTTGGAGTAGGGTTTTCAAAGGCTGTAGCAGTTTGCGGAGCATTGTCATTCCTGATTCGGTAACTGAGATTGGTTGTGATGCTTTCTCTGGTTGCAGCAGTTTACAGAGCATTACAATAAAGAATCCAAGATTGCTTGAAGGTACGGGAGTGGATTTGGACAAAGTTAAAATTATGCCTACTGAAGAAGAATTGGATTACGAAGTGATTAATGAAAGAACTGAAAACTCGGATTTCCACATTCGGTTTAAGGATGGGAACTATTTGTATTTCAGTTATATTGATGATGAGAAAGTGAGAGTTGTGGCTCCTTTTGGAAGCAGGCTTGATGGTGGTAATTGGTATGGCCATATACCTCTGAACGGCAATCTAAACATTCCGCGAGTTGTTAGAAACAGGAAAGACCATTCGGTAACAGAGATTGAGAGAAGTGCTTTCAGAGGCTGCATAAGTTTGCAGAGCATTGTTATTTCTGTATCTACTACAGAGATTGGAAGTCACGCTTTCTATGATTGCAGTAACTTGCAGAACATCGTCATTCCCGATTCAGTAACGAAGATTGGAAGTGCTGCTTTCTATGGATGCAGCAGTTTGCTGAGCATTGTCATTCCAAATTTGGTGACAGAGATTGAAAATGGCGTTTTCCATGGTTGCAGCAGCTTGCAGAACCTTGTCATTCCAAATTTGGTGACAAAGATTGGAAATGGAGCTTTTGAAGGTTGTAGCAATTTGCTGAGCATTGTCATTCCTGATTCTGTGATTGAGATTGGTGATGATGCTTTTGAAGATTGCACCAGTTTGCAGAGCATTATTGTGGGAAAGAATAATCCAAGCTATGATAGCCGTAATGATTGCAATGCAATAATTGAGACATCAAGCAACAAATTGGTTACTGGTTGTATGAATACAATTATTCCTGATTCAGTGGCCGAAATTAGGGAGTGTGCTTTCCATGGATGCAGCAGTTTGCTGAGCATTGTCATTCCTAATTCAGTAACTGAAATTAAATATTATGCTTTTTATGGTTGCAGCAGTTTGAAGAGCATTGTCATTCCCAACTCGGTAACTAAGATTGGAAATGGAGCTTTTGAAGGTTGTAGCAATTTGCTGAGCATTGACATTCCCAATTCGGTGACTGAGATTGAGGATTATTCTTTCGATGGTTGCAGCAGTTTGCAGAGCATCGTCATTCCCAACTCGGCAACTATGATTGGAGATTTCGCTTTCTATGGTTGCAGCAGTTTGAAGAGCATTGTCATTCCTGATTCGGTGATTAAAATTGGTGATGATGCTTTCAAAAACTGCTACAGTTTGCAGAGTATTACTATTCCTGATTCGGTGACCGCGATTGGTGATGATGCTTTTGAAGGTTGCAGCAGTTTGAAGAGCATTGTCATTCCTGATTCACTAAATAAGATTGGATTATGGGCTTTATGTAATTGTAATTCATTGGAATCCATCTATGTCTCAAAGGAAAAACTGAATTTTTTCATGGAGGAATTGATTGGATATGGATATGTGGAC
The DNA here is from genome assembly GCA_018065885.1 of Candidatus Limimorpha equi. Lineage (GTDB taxonomy): Bacteria > Bacteroidota > Bacteroidia > Bacteroidales > F082 > Limimorpha > Limimorpha equi. The sequence goes on along the minus strand of JAGHSL010000377.1, from coordinate 4,042 downwards.
AAAATAAAGGTTTGGGAAGGTGAAAATGCAAAAACCGACTTGAAAAACACAGTTAGAAAGACATCGAATGTTTCGCCTTATTATCTTTTCTTCGATACCGAAACCACCGGAATTCCTATGAATTATAATGCTCCGACATCTGACAGTTCAAACTGGCCAAGGCTGGTGCAGCTGAGCTGGATTGTGACGGACAAGGACTGCCGTGTTCTTCATCAACACGACCATATCATCTATCCCAATGGCTTTTCCATTCCAAACGATGCAGCCAGCATCCACGGCATCACTACCAAGATAGCACAGGCAAAAGGCGTTCCGTTGCAAAAGGCCATTGAAGAATTTCTTGCAGATTTCAACAAGGTCGAGATTATCGTAGGACATAATATCGCTTTCGATAAAAAAATTGTTGGAGCCGAACTGATTAGGTTGGGCAAGAAAGATGTGATGCAAACCAAGACATCGCGCTGCACTATGGAATCATCCACTGATTTTTGCAAGATTTATGCCCGCAACGGTGGATACAAATGGCCAAAACTTCAGGAACTGCACAAGAAACTATTCGATTGTGAATTTGAAGATGCCCACAATTCGATGTCGGATGTCACGGCTACCCTTGATTGCTTCAGGGAACTGAAAAAAAGAGGCATCATGTAAATGGCCAATCTGTTATATGCAGAAAGAATAGAATTGGAAACAGACACCTTATTTTAAATTAGTCTAAATCCAAATAACATTTTTACTACATTATAAACCAACAATTTAATTCAACAGAAATTTAGAGATTTCCGTTTGGATTGAATTATTTATTTTTGCAGCCTAAACGAAGGATTAGGACAGATATGACTTTAGACAAACTCAACATCGGACAAAGCGCTACGATTAAGGCCGTGGGAGGCGAAGGCTCAAACCGCCAGCATTTCCTCGACATGGGCATTATTCCCGATGCAGTGATAAAAATAGTGAAATACGCCCCTATGGGCGACCCGATGGAAGTACACATTCATGGCTATTCGCTCACCTTGCGCAAAGCCGATGCCGCCCTAATCGAAGTTGAACCTTGCGAAGAAAGACAGGAAAAGCCACAGGCAAGCAGACCAAACCTTGACGAAACCGCACACCCAGGTTTCGGTGAAGAAGGAAAATATCACAGCAAAGACCACGAAAATCCCTTGCCCAAAGGCTCACGACTCACCTTTGCCCTTGTCGGGCAGCAGAACAGCGGCAAGACCACCCTTTTCAACCGACTCACGGGAGCATCGCAACATGCCGGCAATTTCCCAGGCGTTACCCTCGAGCGAATTGACGGCACCATTATCGATCACCCCGACACCCAAGTCACTGATTTGCCAGGAATCTGCTCACTTTCTCCCTATACTTCCGAAGAAAACCTCACCCGGCAATTCATCCTTGAGGAAAAACCTAAGGCCATCATCAACATCATTGATGCCAACAACATACAGCATGGTCTTTTTCTCACCATGCAACTGATGGAATTGGATGTTCCTATGGTATTGGCACTCAACATGATGGATGAAATCCGAAACAATGGCGGCACCATTCGCGTGAACCAGATGGAACAAATCTTGGGTTTGCCAGTCGTCCCGATTTCAGCGGCAAAAAACGAAGGCGTAGCCGAACTCATCGACCACGCCATTCACATTGCAAAATATCAGGAAAGACCTGCCCATCAGGACTTTTGCAGCAAAGACGACCACAAAGGCGCCGTTCACCGCTGCCTTCACAGCATCATGCACCTCATCGAAGACCACGCCCAACGCGCCGACATTCCCATCCGTTTTGCAGCCTCAAAACTGATTGAAGGTGACGGATTCATTCTCAACGCATTGCAACTCTCACAAAATGAGAAAGAAACGCTTGAGCACCTGATTATCCAAATGGAGGAAGAACGCGGTTTGGATCGTGCCGCGGCCATGGCCGAAATGCGTTTTTCGTTCATCAACAGGCTTTGCCAGCAAACCGTTGTCAAGCCCAAGGAAAGCAAGGAATACCAGCGAACCCGCCATATAGACCAATATCTGACAGGCAAATTCACCGCCATTCCAATTTTCCTATTGGTCATGTTTGCAGTGATTTGGCTTTCGATTGATGTCATAGGCGCGCCGTTACAAGACCTGCTAAGCAATGGCATTCAAGGACTTGCCAATATTTGCGGCGATGCTTTGGCCAATTGGAACGTCCATCCAACCGTACAGGCATTGGTGGTGAAAGGCATTTTTGGCGGTGTTGGAAGCGTGCTGAGTTTTGTCCCGATTATCATCATCCTGTTTTTCTTCCTCAGCATTTTGGAAGACAGCGGTTACATGTCGCGCATAGCTTTTGTCAGCGACAGTTTTTTGCGCAAATTAGGTCTCACAGGACGCAGCATCATTCCGTTGCTCGTCGGTTTTGGTTGCTCCGTTCCCGCAGTCATGGCCACACGCTCCCTGTCATCTGCACACGACCGCTGGCGCACCACCCTACTCATCCCGTTCATGAGTTGCTCGGCAAAAATACCGATTTATGCGTTTTTCACCTCCATGTTCTTCCCACATCATGGCGGGCTTGTTTTGATTTGCCTCTACCTTTTAGGCATCGCCATAGGCTTACTTTCCGCATTGATTTCCAAATGGTTAAACAAAAACAGCGGAGCCGCGCCATTCGTAATGGAGATGCCGAATTACCGTTTGCCAAGTCCGAAAAACGTTGGGCACCTTTTATGGGAAAAGACAAAAGACTTCATCCGAAATGCCTTCACCGTCATTTTCATTGCATCAATCGTCATCTGGTTTTTACAGACATTCGATTTCCATTTCCACACGGTTGAAAACGGCGAAGGAAGCATTTTGGCAAGCATCGCGGGCCTCATTGCTCCGATTTTCAAGCCATTAGGATTAGGCGAATGGCAAATCGTCACTTCCCTGATAAGCGGCTTCATTGCCAAGGAAAGTGTCGTTTCCACCATGCAAGTTCTGAACGGGACAGCCTTCATCACCACTTTGACAGCCATCCCGATGCTCGTTTTCTGTCTGCTTTACACGCCTTGCGTGGCAACCATTGCCTCCATCAAACGTGAATTAGGCGGCAAATGGGCCTTTTACGTCGTAGTCCTTCAATGCGTTATTGCTTGGTTTATGGCCTGGATTGCTTACTCGATTGCAGGAATCTTTATATGAACGCCCCTACACTCATAGTGATAATCATAGTTATTGCTTTTGCCGCAACAGCTTTATTCTTTTTACTTAAAAGAAAAGATAATAACTGTACACAAAACGACGCACAAACACACTGCAAAAGCTGCTACAACACGAATTGCCCATTAAAGCGATGATGGAGGAAGTAAACTTTCAAAGCAATATAATCCAACATTAGGCTGACAATAAAAGGAGAATCTTAATTCTTCACATTAAGTAACGCTAAAAACAAGTTGTAACACATCTAAACATAAGCCATTGATTTCCTGTTGAACACAAATTGCCACAAATTTTCCATAAATTAATATGAATTAACTGATATGCATTTAATTACAACTTTTAAGTAGGTAATCAAAATCAGTTTAGGTAATTATATACTTTCAGACCCAAACAGAGAAGATAATTCGTGGCAAAAAAAGATTTTCCCTATCTGACTTTGCAGCATCAAAAAGCGGAGAAAGAGCGACAGAGAGTTTATTTGCCACTTAGTGGGTTTCCGTTGCCTGCTGCCCGTCACCTCCAAGGGCCCTCACCGTACTTCTACTGTTATTTGTAATAACCTGACACACAGCTTGTCCAATCCCTTGGATTGGGTGAGCATTGAGCGAAGTATGGACGAGTATTGGACGAAGTACGGAGCGGGTATAGGGCGGGGGCAGTTTGGATCCTTCGGACACTGTATCGGTTGGCATATCCAACAAATATGGGTAAAAGGTATATAATTGCCTTAGTTTACATATTGAAAACGAGGCATCGAGGTCGCGGGAATGCGAGATTACGAGGCATTCCGGCATCCCGAAGCCTCGCAGTCTCGAAATCCCGTGTCCTTTATAATGTAGTTTAATTTTGAATAG
>JAGHSL010000076.1 GCA_018065885.1 Candidatus Limimorpha equi | reverse complement strand
CTTTACTTGTGAAATGAGGCGTTTATGCCTGTTAATCAGCGTTTCCATATTCAAAATGTTTATGGTTGCAAAGATACTAATTTGTTCAATACGCAAAACAAATTCATTATAAAAATGTTTTGCTCATTGAACAAATTTATGGTTTCTGATGGTGTGTTTTTTGGGGACGTTTGTTTTTTTGAGATTTACGAATTTTATTTGAATTTGTTCAATGCGTTGAACAAATTATGATGAAATATGTTTGATATGATGAACAGAATAAATGTAAAGAGACGTAACCGTCATTTCGTTTGCCCTGCCTGTTTTTTCGGTTCGCGGCGTGTGTCCCAGAAGTCCGCCACTTCGAGATAGTCGTCCATAATACGGTAAACCATTTTGCTTAAATGGTTTACGACGATACTATAGTATGTCGTTGGTCTATCGGCTAATAGTGGCTCTATTGAGCCAAGGAAGGGGTTGGTTTCAAGTAAACATTTCGTCTGGCGTACTTCAAGCAAGAATTTGTCTTTGCTTTGTCTGCCGAACTCCTTGTTAATATATCAGGCGGTTTTGCGGATTTGGTTCTTCGCAAAATCGGTCATCATCACTTTCATATTGTCGTGGGCGTTTCAAGTTCCTCTTCGAGTTCACGCATCACATCGTCGAAATCATACACCTTGCCTTCGACTGAGTCACGCTCGGATTGGGCAATCCTTGTGTTGATTTCTTCCATAGTGTAGGGCTTCGCCGATTCCTCCTTATGATTGGCTTGCTTGATAAGGTGTTCACCTACCCAGCGCATATTGCTTGGTGTCAGCGTATCGTAAAGGTATTCAAGCAGATTGTTCAAAGTTGTTTCGCTCATAGCTTATCTTGTTTTTTTGTTTTTCGGGGCAAAGGTACGGTTTTTCTCCGAAAGGCAATAAAAGAATCCGTCAGTTTTGCTGGCGGATTCTTTTCAAAAACAATTAAATCGTTATTAATCCTGTGCAAGGAAAGGATAACCGTAGTTTCTTGCAGGGCAGAATGTCGTCTTGATGGCGCGTGGGTTGGTCCAGCGGATGAGGTTCCAGAGGCCGCCGGCCTTGTCGTTGGTGCCTGATGCGCGTGCGCCACCGAATGGCTGCATGCCGACCACAGCTCCCGTAGGTTTGTCGTTGAAGTAGAAGTTGCCGGCAGCATACTTGAGCTTTTCGTTGGCAATCTTCTGAGCCTTGAGGCAGTTGCCGAAGAAGGCGCCTGTGAGGGCGTATGGTGAAGTCTGGTCGCAAACATCGAGCATTTCTTCGAACTTGTTGTCTTCGTAGACGTAAATGGTGATGATAGGTCCGAAGATTTCCTGTTCCATGGATTCGTAGTGAGGATTCTTGGCGAGGATGACGGTTGGTTCAACAAAGTAACCGACGGTCTTGTCGCAGTTGCCGCCGAACACGATTTCAGCGTCAGCCGAAGCCTTGGCGCGGTCGATGTAGCCCTTGCAGTTGTCGAAGGAAGCTTCGTCGATGACAGCGTTGACATAGTTTGTGAAGTCTTTCACATCACCCATCTTGATGGTACACATCATGTCGCCGATACGGTTCTTGACCTCGTTCCACATCGAAGCAGGAACGTAAGCGCGTGAAGCGGCTGAGCACTTCTGACCTTGGAATTCGAAAGCACCGCGGACAATAGCGACGGCAACTTCCTGTGGGTCAGCTGAGTTGTGGACGAAGATGAAGTCTTTGCCGCCGGTTTCACCGACGAGACGAGGATAAGCCTTGTACATGTCGAGGTTCTGTCCAGCCATCTTCCAGAGGCTCTTGAAGGTAGCGGTTGAACCGGTGAAGTGGATGGCACCGAAGTCTTTGTGCTGCAAGGCGACGTTGCCAATCAGGCTGCCCTTGCCTGGCAGGAAGTTGACGACGCCTGCTGGCAGACCGGCTTCCATGAAGATTTGCATGTCGGTGTAGTTCGACAGCAAAGCGGTTGTTGAAGGCTTCCAGATGGTGGTGTTACCCATCAAGGCTGGAGTCATGTTCAGGTTGGAAGCGATGGAGGTGAAGTTGAATGGTGTGACGGCCATCACGAAACCTTCCAGAGGACGGTATTCGGTGCGGTTCAGCTGGTCGTTGGCCGATGCAGGCTGTTCAGCGTAAAGCTTGCTTGCATAGTAGTTGTTGTAACGGAAGAAGTCGATGGTTTCGCAAGCTGAGTCGATTTCGGCTTGGAAGCAGTTCTTGCTCTGGCCGAGCATGGTGGCTGCGTTGATGCGGGCGCGGTATTTGGTAGCCAGCATTTCGCCGATGCGAGCCATGATACAGGCGCGTTCGTCCCAAGGCGTGTTTTCCCATTCCTTCTTGGCTGCCATGGCTGCGTCGATGGCCATCTTCACTTCCTTTTCGCCAACTTTGTGGTAGCGGGCAATGACATGATGGTGGTCGTGAGGCATAACCACTTCGCCCATATCACCAGTGCGGACTTCCTTGCCGCCGATGATAATCGGTATTTCGACAACTTCATTTGATTGTCTTTCAAGTTCTTTCTGAAGTTCAATGCGTTCCGGGCTACCTGGTTTGTATGATTTTACAGGTTCGTTTTCCGGCTTTGCAAATGTAATGAGTGCGTTGTTCATTATAATGCTTTTTAAATGTTAGTAATTACGATTTTGAAAGGGCAAATATAGTTTTTTTTAATATTGAAACGCAATTTTTTGTGAATGTGGCGATAATTTTCTTCTGCCTTTGTTGAAAATCAGTGTAATCAACGTATTCGGCGGTTTAAAAAAATCATGTTCCGCCAAGGCGGTAAAGAGTAAATGTGGAGTAAATTTAACGAGTAAATTACGAGTAATTTTTTCGTACGCCAGCAATCCGTATCAATTCATGCGCTTGCGCATTTGAAATTCATCTGTAAAAATCTGTTAAATCTGTAGTTTGTTTAAAATCAGTGTAATCTGCGGTTTAAAAACTCTGCGTAAATCAGCGGCATCAGCGGGAGAAAAAAAGTTCCTTAGCTAAATGTTTGTTCACTTTTACAGACTGATAATACGAATAATTCGGATTATGAGTTCGCAAAATCTACAACATTCGCTTGATTCCCACCAACTGGTGCGTGTGCATATTGCGCTCCTTATTAAATATGCCCGTCTGGTCCAAATAATCAATGCGGACTTCGCCCGAGGCATGAATGATTTGCTCATTGCCAATGATGATGCCGACATGGGTGATGACGCCGTTTTCGTTGCCGAAGAAAGCCAAGTCGCCAGGCTGTGTTTCCTGAAGGAAATAAACCAGTTCGCCGCAATTGATTTGCTGCGAGGCGTCGCGGGGCAGGAGCAGACCTGCGCTGCGGGCGCAAAGCTGCACGAAGCCAGAGCAGTCGATGCCCATCACCGTGCGGCCGCCCCAAAGGTAGGGTGCGCCAAGAAGTTTGCGGGCGTTGTCAATCATGGTTTGCGGTTGGAAAGCCTGCGGCATTTCGGCGGCACATTCAGCGGGTTCAAACAAAGGCGTCCCGAAGGAAACGATTTTGTCCTTGTAATGTGCAACAGGTTGATTTACAATGAAAAGTTTGCTGTTTCTCAACTGTAAGAATTCGTTTCCATTGATGGCGTGATGCTGTTTGGCGGGAATCCAGCCTTCGTATTGGTCGAGTTCGGCGCGGATGAGAACCCATTCGGGTTTTTCATCTAATTTTGTGTATAACTCGTTGTAAAGCAACTGACTGACCATCTCGCTCGTGTGGCCGTTTTCCTTGCGGATGGCGATGGCCGATTGTGTGCAGATTCCGTATTCCATTTTCTTCAATTTTGCCGCTAAATTATCGTTTTTTGATTAAAAATGTGTTTCTTACGGCTTTTATTTTTAATTTCGCTTTCCGAAATAAGTCGTTTGACTTTGTTTAAATCAGTGATTATGAACAAATTGTTTGAAAAAATACGTGCCTCGATAGTCGATTTTGCACATTCCTATTATGATGTCATCAAAGCGTTGGCTTTTGTTGGTGCCATTGCTTTGGTGTTTTGGCAGATGCCGCGTGCCGCAACTTTCAAGTATGAATTTGCGAAGTCGAAGCCTTGGCAGCATGAGACTTTATATGCGCCTTTCGATTTCCCGATTTATAAGGATGATGAGACGCTAAATGCTGAATATGACAGAATTAGAAAGTCGGTAAAACCGATTTTCCGCTTCGATGACGCCAAAATGGATGGCGCACGCGAAAGCTTGCTTTATGATTTTGAAAAGCAGTGGCATGAAGGTGCGCATGACAAGGCGAAAACTCAGGAACTGCTGCTGAGCGTTTACGACACCATTGAAAATTCCGGCGTGGTGGCTTACGATAAGGCCTTGGATGATTTGGATCCTGAAGCGCCGGTCACTTTGGTCAGGAATAAGGTGGCGCGAACCGTGCAACTGAACTCAATGTTTACCATGAACACCGCTACCGAAATGGTGCAAAACTGGGTGGCAAGTGCCGATGATGATGTTGATAAACAGTTGCTCATCTCATTGTTGCTCAATAATATAGGGCAAAATGTGTTTTATGATGCCGCGCTCTCCAAACAGGAACTGGATGTGGCCAAGCAATCGGTTTCGCTCACCTACGGTATGGTGCAGAAAGATGAAGTCATTGTGACGGAAGGTCAGGTGGTGGACGAACGCATTTATTCCATTCTGACTTCCTTGCAGCGCGAATATGCAGGCCGCGAAATGTCGTTAGGCGAAACGTTGCGTATGCAGTTGAGCCAGTTGGCTTTGGTGATTTTGGTTTTCGTGGTCTTTGCGGTTTATCTGCATCTGCTTCATAAGAAAGAGATTTACAGCGAGTTGCGTAAAGTGAACATGATTCTTGTCATGATGCTGATGATGGTTATTCCTTCGTATTGGATTATGACGATCCACCCGGCTTATATCTTGGTCATGCCGGTCAGCATCCTGACGATTATGATGGTTACGTTTTTCAGTTCGCGTGTGGCCTTTGCAACGCAAATATTCACCATCTTGTTGATTTCTATTGCAGTACCGAATCCGTTCCAGTATATCTTCATGCAGATTATGGTTTGCTCGGTGGTGATTTACACCCTTTCGACGCAACGCACGGCGCGTGTCACTTATTTCAAGACTTCGTTCTTCGTGTTTTTGGTGTATGTGTTTGTCTACGTGGCGTTTAGTTTCCTGACGGATTCCGACATCGATGTTTCAACCATAGGTTTGCTTGGCCTGAATGCCTTGTTCACCTTGCTTTCCTTGCCATTAATCAGTCTTTTCGAAAGAATTTTCGGTTTCACTACCGTGTTGACTTTGTTGGAGTTAAGCAATACGAACAGTCCGCTTTTGCGCAAATTGGCATCCACTGCGCCGGGCACTTTCCAACATTCTTTTCAGGTGGCTAACCTTTGCGAAGAGGTGCTTTTTGAAATCGGTGGCGATGCGCTTTTGGCGCGAACTGGTGCTTTGTATCACGACATCGGAAAGATGAAGAACCCGATGTACTTTACTGAAAACCAACGGAATGGTTTTAGCTTACACAATGACATTTCAAATGTTGAAAGTGCGCAAATCATCATTTCCCATGTTTTGGATGGCATTGAAATGGCGCACGAGGCGAAACTGCCGGAACAAATCATCGATTTCATCCGCACGCACCACGGCACGCGCCGCACCGATTATTTCTACATCATGGAGACGAAGGAACATCCTGGCGAAGAAGTCGATCCGATGCCGTTCACTTATCATGGTCCCGAACCGTTTTCACGAGAGACGGCTGTGCTGATGATGGCCGATTCCATCGAGGCGGCATCGCGAAGCCTGAAAGAACCTACCGAAAAGAGCATCAGCGATTTGGTGGACAACATCATCGCCAAACAGACCGAAGCGGGCCAGTTCAACAACACCGACCTGACTTTGCGCGACTTCGAAACCATCAAGAAGGTGCTGAAAAAGAAACTGATGAGCATTTATCACGTTAGGATTGCTTATCCGGACAAGTGATTTTTTCTTCCGCTGATGCTGTAGATTTTTGGTAATTCTGGATTCGTCATATTTGATAGAAAACTTTATATGTGCAAGCATATAAATTCGACAGGTTGTCTGCCTGATTGAATTGAATTATATTTTGTGAGAAACAACAGCGAATTTTCCTTGCCAAGTGTCCCGTTCTTCCATGCGCTTTTCGATGCGGGCGAGAACTTCATCGTAACGCAATTTCATCCAAGGTTCGGAAATCAGATAGCGAGGCGGCACTTCTCCGGCAAAACGCTCAATGACAATGTCGGGATTCAGACGCTCGGCGAAGCCGATGACAAAATCAATATATTCTTCTAAATCAAACAGATGAAAGTTTTCCTTGTGTTGTAAATATTCATCGGCCATCGCCGTGTTTTTGAATATTTGGAGCTGATGGAATTTCACGGTGGTCAAAGGCAATTGTGAAATGATGTCGGCGGCGGCAAGCATCATGGGTTTGGTTTCGCCGGGCAGACCGAAAATGAAATGTCCGCCGCAAGGCAAACCGAATGATGCGGTAAGTTCAACGGCTTTTCGCGCCGTGGCGAAATCGTGGCCTCGGTTGACACGTTTCAGGGTCGCATCGTAAACGCTTTCGATGCCGTATTCCACAATCACATAATGCGTTTTTTGGATTTCTGCAAGATATTGAAGAATGTCCTTGTCAATTAAGTCGGGGCGTGTGCCGATGACGATGCCTGCAATTTCGGGGATTTCAAGTGCCTGACTGTAAATCTTTTTCAGTTCTTCAAGAGGCTTGTAGGTGTTGGAAAAAGGCTGAAAATAAGCCAGATACTGGTTGGCGCGGCGATAACGCCGTTTGTGAAACTCAATGCCTTCCTGAATCTGTTGGCGAATGGATTTTTCAGGTCGGCAATAGGATGGATTGAAAGCATCGTTGCTACAGAAAGTGCATCCGCCTGTACTGATTTTGCCATCGCGGTTCGGACAGCTGAAACCTGCATCGATGCTGATTTTCTGCACGCGGCTACCGAATTGCTTGGTGAAATAAGCATTGTAGCTGTTGAAACGGCGGGGAAAGAAAGGATTGCTTGGCATGGTTGGATCTTAAAATTGAATCGTTCAGTCAAGCAATTGTGACAAATCGTAATACATGGGAGTAGTATCTCTTGTTGTTACAGAATCTGTTGAAGTCCTCAAGAATTTGAAACCGTTTTTATGATAAAATGAGACGGCAGAGGGTAAAGCGTCAACAGTGATGAATGCACAGCCAGTTCTGTTGTTTTTAATAAAAGTTTTCTTGACGAAATCAAGGATATGTGTTCCTATATGTTTGCCTTGATGACTTAAATTAACACCTAATCTTCCGATTTTCACGGCAGGGTAATCGCTCCGATGTTTGCTGTGTGGAAATTCTTTCTTGATTTTTCTCCATACGGCTTTATCACTTTCTTTTATGGAAATCCTATCATTGGAAACAGAGAAAAAAGCGATAATTTCATTTTCGTCTTTAATAAGATAGGTGACGGAAAGCAATCGCTTAGCGTATTTCTTGGCATCAGATAATAGGAATTCATTTAAATCGGAATTACCGCAATCGAATGTCTTGAATTGATAATTGTCAGTTAATCTGATAAATTGCATTTTTTGCAAAGACACAGTTGTGAATAATCAAAAAGCGAATGTGAGCAAGGATTCTATGAATTTTGCTCCTTCTTCGATTCTTTTTCTTTCTTCTTTGGATGCTTTTTCTCCTTTTTCCATTTCGACAAAGAATGCATAAGCATCTTCTCCTTCAATTATTGGTGTCGCTTCTATTGGTTTTGCCATATAGTGTTTAGTTTAGGGTGCAAAAATACATATTTTTTGTAAATAAGGAATTATTGCGTTGGTTCTGAAAAATTTGGATTATTGATGAAATTCTCGTCCGTCAAAGTGCTGAGGAAAGCTTTCAGTTGCGTTTTTTCTTCGTCGGTGAGGCGCACGCCTTGCTGCATCACATGGTGCATCAGCGGGCTGATTTGCTCGGAATAGCAGACTCCTTCGGAATAAAAATCGATGACTTCGTCTAAATTTTTAAATCGTCCGTCGTGCATGTAAGGTCCTGTCAGGCTGATGTTTCTTAATGTCGGTGCCTTGTAAGCTCCTTTGTCGGAAGGATTTTTAGTGATTGAAAAATGGTCTTGCGGGACGGTGAAAATACTGTCCAAACCGTTGTTGTAGAAGAGATTGGTCGTGAAAAGCGCGTTGCCACCTCCGCCGTGGCAGTGGAAACAGTCGGCACCTTCTTCAGTGACGAACAACAGGTAGCCATTCAGTTCTTCTTGTGTGAGCTGTTCTTCGCCGCGCAGGTAACGGTCGAATTTGCTGTCGGCGGAAACGAGGCTTCTGACAAATTGCGCGATGGCTTTCCCGATGTTGACAAAGGTGATTCTGCTGCTGCCAAAGGCCTTGAAAAACAGGTCGGGATATTCGTCGGTCGATTGCAGCAGCTGCACGATTTGTGTCGTGTCGCCGTCGATTTCGTTTTCCGCAGTTACCGCAGCCAAAACCATGTCTTCGAGACTTTCCACGCCGCCGTTCCAGTCCAAGCCCGTCGTGTTCCAAGCCAAGTTGACCAAAGGCAGCATGACATGATGCGTGCCCATATTGCCGTGTCCGCTTTCAAAGCCGTTTTCCTGATGGTGACAGGAAGCGCAATCCGTGATGCCTGATGCATCTTGTCGCCCGCATAACCGGCTGTCGTAGAACAGTTTTCTGCCCAAGGCGACACCTTCTTCCGTCATGGGATTGTCGGGCGGAATATTGGTGAGGGTAGGGAAGTAGTTTGGCGTTTCTATGGCGTAGGGTGTTGGAGTATATGGTTTTTCATCGGTCGGTTTGCAGGCGCAAATAATCGTGATGAGTAAAACAAGGTATGCTATGGCTGGCTTTATTGTCATTTTGTCGGTTTTTCGATGCGCTAAATTAGGAAGAAATTCTTTTCCAATCCTATTTCGTATAAAAAACTTCGTGTCGAAACATTTTTCCACCCCGAAGTCATCAGTTTAGTAACCATTAAAAATAAGAAACTGTTCAAAACTAAACTACATTATAGGGCGCGTGATTTCGAGACTGCGATTTGTGCTGTTTCCGGCAAATTCTGGGCTGCCGTCTACATTCTTCTGTTTTTATCTACATTTCGTGTCGGCGCATTTATTGTGCCTATATTTGCCGCCGCTGAAAAAGGCTCCAGACCGGCGGGACTTGGAACATTTTTTCCAACGGCATTGAGCATTAGCCGAAAAAACGCTACTTTTGCGGCAGCTTTAGAGCGATGTCCAGACTTGCTAAATCGCCAATTTCAGTACGGTGGACACGAGGCTAATGCTCATTTTCTGTCTTTGACTACGGCGCAAAGGC
>JAGHSL010000430.1 GCA_018065885.1 Candidatus Limimorpha equi | reverse complement strand
ATCTCATCGTGCGCCGCGATGTGCTGCGTGCTTCAAAAGCCATGCAACACCGTGTGCTGAACACGCCTAATATCGAAGTGCTTTGGAAGACCCAAACCAAGGAACTTTTCGGTGAACAGCAAGGCTTTATGAAGAAACTGAAAGGTGCCGTCCTGTTCGATAGCGACACCAAAGCCGAGCGCACCATTTATGTGGATGGTTTCTTTGAGGCCATCGGTCACATTCCGAACACCAGCGTCTTCAAAGGCATCCTCGACATGGACGAAGAAGGCTACCTCATCACCAAGCCGAAATCGACAGCCACCAATGTGGAAGGCATTTTCGCTTGCGGCGACTGCCAGGATCGCGTGTATCGTCAAGCCATCGTTGCAGCTGGCACTGGCGCTATGGCTGGCATCGAGGTGGAACGTTTCTTGATGTCAACGAAATGATTTTTCTTGATAAAAAGAAAGAAAACAATGAACCTTTCCACAGAAATAAAAATACAAACTCTTGAGCAGCGTATCGTCTACGGCGATAGGCTGCTCTTTTTAGGTTCTTGCTTTGCCGATGAAATAGGCAATATTTGCAAAGGCTTGGGCTTTGATGCCTTGGTCAATCCGTTTGGCGTGTTGTTCAATCCGGCGAGCATTTGTCAGTCCGTGGAGCGATTGGAAAGCGGAAAAGTTTACACGAAAGATGATGTGATTGAAGTCGGCGGTGAATTTTACTGCACTTTCAGTCACAACACTGAATTTTGGAATCCTTCGCCGGAAAAACTGCTTGAAACGGTAAACGGCAGTCTCAACTCTGCCCGACAGCATTTCCTGCAAGCCAAGTGGATTGTCATCAGTCTGGGCACATCGTGGATTTACCGCCACAAACAACGCGGCCTGATTGTCTCGAACTGCCACAAACTGCCTTCACAGCTTTTTCAACGGGAATTTCTCACAACGGAGCAATCAACGGAATTATTATCACAACTCGTTGAAAAACATAAAGATAAGCAATTTATTTTCACCGTTTCACCTTTGCGTCATTTGAAAGACGGCTTACACGAAAACCAGATCAGCAAGGCTGCATTGCTTTTGGCTGTCGATGAAATCTGCAAGCGTTTTGGCAATGCGCATTATTTTCCGGCCTTTGAAATCCTTTTGGACGAATTGCGCGACTACCGTTTCTACAAAGAGGATATGATTCACCCGACCGAACAGGCCGTGCGTTACATTTGGGAGCGTTTCACCGACTTTGCCATCGCCGAAAGCGAACTGCCCGCCATGAAACAAGCTCAGGAACTCAAACTGATGCTGCAACACAAGGTTTTCTTCCCTGAAAGCGAGGCTTTTCGGAAATTTGAAGCCGTGAAAAACAACAAGATGGCAGATTTTGAAAGGAATTATCCGAAAGTCAAAGCTCAGAATTTGGAACATTGATTTTTATGAGTTACAAATTCATTTGTATAAGAAATGATGTCCTCCAAAAATAGATTCCTCCGTTTGTGGGATTGTTTATTACGACCGATAATCTTCGTTTTTACAACAAAAGAGGGTGACATTCATTTCTGTCACCCTCATAAATTATTTATGTAAATCGTTTTTAGACGTTGCGTGCAACGTTTCTACGGATTAGATATTTTCTTCCACGCGGATTGGCTGAGGCTCGGCCTTGTGAATGTCGAGTTCGTCAATCAGGTTGGTGGCGCCTGCGTACTTGTCGATGATGAAGAGCACGTAACGGATATCGACATTGATGGTGCGCTGGAGGCGTGGCTCGAAGTTCACGTCGCCGCTCATGGCTTCCCAGTTGCCGTCGAAGGCAAGGCCGAGGAGTTCGCCCTTGGCGTTCATGATCGGGCTGCCTGAGTTACCGCCGGTGATGTCGTTGGTCGAAAGGAAGCAAACGATGAGTTCGCCGTTGTCGTCAGCGTAAACGCCGAA
>JAGHSL010000420.1 GCA_018065885.1 Candidatus Limimorpha equi | reverse complement strand
CCGTGCAACGGTAACAGCACCTGAGAATTGTCCTTTCAACCGTGATGCAACCACGCTGAAAGGATACAACATTTTCAGAGAAGGAGAACTTGTTACAAACATTCCATACGCTTTTCAGACCTATTATATTGATGAATCGTATAATGGAAATTCTTCAGTGGAATATTGTGTTACGGCGGTTTACGAAGGTGGAGAATCGGAAGCAACGTGTGTGAGTGTGAGTCCATTAGGCCTTCTTGAAAATGACAAAACCGATTTGCTCACGGTTTCGCCCAACCCTGCCAGCGGCATGGTTCGCATTGAAGGCGCCACCGTTGCCGAAGTGCAGGTTTGCAATACCCTCGGACAATTACTGAAATCTGCACAAAACACCAACGAAATTTCCGTTTCCGAGTTGCCGCAAGGAATCTACATGCTTCGCATCACGGAAGAAAACGGAACGGTTGCTGCACGGAGAATTGTGGTGAGATAAGGATTGTAGAGACGCGATTCATCGCGTCTCAGATAAAAACAATTCGACAATTTGCGAATTTTAATAAAAAATCATTATTTTTGCAGCATGATAGTCACTTTTGACCAGACATATTTGAAAGAATTATATGAGCAAGGTAAAACCGATGACAAAAAACATCGTTTTCAACCTGACATCATCAAAAGATACCAACAAAGAATCAAGACTCTTGCTGCTGCACCGCGCATTGAGACTTTGTTCCAAATGAAATCGCTGAATTATGAAGTACTAAAAGGCGACAAAAAAGGCACATCGTCAATTCGCGTTAATGACCAATACAGGATTGAATTCACGGTAACTTTAATCAATGACGATTCGATTGTAACTATCTGCAACATACTTGATTTGACAAACCATTATAAATAAACAATATGATTACTTTGAAAGACATCAACCCCGAAATGATTGCCAACAACCTTACTCCGTCAGAACCAGTCCATCCCGGACTTGTCTTGAAAGAGGAAATAGAGTGTCGCGGCATTTCGCAGAAACAACTGGCACGGCAAATGTCGGTTTCCTATACGGTTCTGAATGAAATCTTGAACGGGAAACGCCCTATTTCAACCGACTACGCCTTGTATTTGGAAGCCGCCTTAGGCATCGATGCGCAGCTTTGGATTCAGATGCAAGCCGATTACAATCTGCAAGTTGCAAAAGCCGACAAGACTGTCATGCAACGCATCCTTGAAATCAGGAAAATGGTGGCGGTGCTTTGAAGGTCTATAAAGTAGAGACGCGATTCATCGCGTCTCATATAATAATTTGATACAGCGAAGACGCGATAAATCTCGTCTCTACAATAAAAAATCCACCAAATCGGTGGATTTTTTTGTCGTTTATCGTATTGAAAGATAAATCAATACATGTCGTCGATGCCGCCGTCGAAACCTTCGTCGAAGCTGTCGCCGAATTCGTCGGCAAAGTCTTCTTCGTCGTATTCGTCTTCAAATTCATCGAAAGGCGAGTCGTCGGCGAGGTCGCTGTTTTCCCAGTCGTAGTCTTCGTCGAGTTTGCCTTGCGTGAATTCGTCTTCCTCGTCAAGGCCGCCGATGAATTCATCGATTTCGTCGTCGCTCATTTTGTCAAAATTGACATCGAGCAGAGCCGAGTCGTTGATGGCGCGGTTCATCGATTTCAGTTCACGCATCACGCGGGGCGAAACGTAAAACTCATCGATGTTTTCTTCGCAGTATTTGATGTATTTCGGGTCGATTTCGTAAACTTCCGCGATAGTCATGCCTTCGTATTTGCCGAAGGTGAAAATGGAATCAGTGTCGTAAAATTTCATGATATTGTTGTTTGTTAGTTTGTCCTGTTGTTTAAATCGGCGGCAAATATCTGCAAAATCTTGCTAATAGATGCCTTTTTTGGAAAATTATTTTTTAAAGGCGAAAAATACCGCCAAAATGATGAAGATAAAGGAAATGAGATGGTTCCAGCGGAATGTCTCCGTCTT
>JAGHSL010000135.1 GCA_018065885.1 Candidatus Limimorpha equi | reverse complement strand
TATTTATATTATGAAATTCTATGATAGGATAAAAGAGCTGGAGATATTGCAAGGAAATGAAAGACAATCATTTGAGAATGCTGTTTTCATGGTTATGATGGGCAGACGCCGAGTAGGGAAAACCTCGCTCATTACAAAAGCGATGGAAGGGAAGGAATATGCTTATCTGTTTGTGTCGAAAGATTCCGAAGCGTTGTTGTGCCAAAGCTTTCAAAGGGATTTGGAGCAACAGATCGGATTGAGTGTCTATGGTGAAATCACTCGATTCAAGGATTTGTTCGAGGTGATTATGAAAGAAGCCCAGAAGCGTCATCTGACGATTGTGTTTGATGAGTTTCAGATGCTCTATAAAATCAACCCTGCCATTTTTGGTGACATCCAGAATGTTTGGGACAGATATAAGGGCACGGCAAAGATTAACTTGATTGTGCTTGGCAGCATCCAGTCGCTGATGAAACGGATTTTCGAGGAATCGTCAGAGCCTCTCTATGGCCGCCCGACCTCGAAGTTCACACTCCGTCCATTCACTATCGATGTCTTGAAACAGATTCTTCGCGATGCAAACCCGAACTATCAGCCGGAAGATCTGTTGTGCCTGTATGCCATAACGGGCGGTGTGGCGAAATACGTTGAGCTTCTCATCGATGCCAAATGCTATACCAAAGAAAAGATGTTGAACTATGTTTGCCGTCAGGATTCGTATTTCCTTACAGAAGGGAAAGACCTTCTGAATCAGGAGTTTGGTGCTGAATCGGGCACGTATTTTTCTATCCTGCAGGTCATTGCTGCCGGCAAGACAAAACGAAGCGAGATAGATAGCATCCTGCAAAAGGACACGGGTGCTTTCCTCCAGAACCTTGAAGGCAGATACGACTTGATAAGCCGCGTGAAACCATTGCTGGCAAAGCAGAATGGGAAGGTGACATCGTACGAAATTCACGACAACTTCCTGCGTTTTTGGTTCCGATTCATCTATCCTTACCAATCGTTGATTGAACGAAACCTTTTCCCTTTGCTCAGGAGCAATATGGCCAATGGTTATGATGGTTTCACGGGAAGGACTTTGGAGCGTTATTTCCAAGACATGATGATGGAGACAGGCCGATTCACCCAGGCTGGCAATTGGTGGGACAGAAAGGGGCAAAATGAGATTGATCTGATTGCCATCAATGAATTTGACCATACTGGCATCGTTGCCGAAATAAAACGTAATGCGCAGAAAATCAGCATTCAGAAGCTGAAAGAGAAAGTTGTAGAATTGCCAGGCAAGGATTTCGGCGCTTATCATCTTGAACTGAAAACCTTGTCGTTGGAAGATATGTAATTAAATTTGTCCTGTAAAAAATTCCAATCCATGAAAATTCTGGTTGTTGATGACGAATCCGACATTAGGGAAATCCTGAAATTCAATCTCGAAAAGGCAGGCTTTGAGGTGCTTGAGGCAGACTCGGCTGAGGAAGCGAAACCGTTGCTGGCACAAGATGTTTCCTTGATTTTGCTCGACATCATGTTGCCTGGCGTTTCGGGCGTCGAGTTTTCAAAAATGGTTCGTGCAAAGTATGGAAACGCAATTCCGATAGTTTTCCTGACGGCAAAAACCACCGAGGAAGATTTGCTGGAAGGTTTTGACGCGGGTGGCGATGACTATATTTGTAAGCCTTTTTCGGTGAAGGAGGTCATTGCCAGGGTGAAGGCCGTGCTGAAAAGGTGTGGTTCCGTTTCGGAATCTGCCGAGAGTAATCGTTTGTGCTTTGGCCCGCTGTCGGTCGCGATGGGTTCGAAGACGGTTTTTGTCGATGGCGTGGAAGTCTATTTTCCAAAGAAGGAATACGAAATCCTTGTGCTGCTGATGGCTCACCCAAATACCTATTTTCAACGTTCGGATTTGATTGCTGAGGTGTGGAAGGATGCTCCATACGTCCTCGACCGCACGATAGATGTTCATATTGCCAGGATAAGAAACCGCCTTGGCGTGTATCGCGAAATGCTGAAAAACAAGACGAGTTTCGGTTATTGCATTGAATTGAAATGAAGAAAAAACTTTGGCTCTGGTTTGTCGGTCTGTTCCTGTTGTTTGGAACGTTTGTCATCACGGTCGTGATGCTCGATGAAAACAATTACAAGAAAGCGGTTTTGAAGGCGAAACTCGAAAGTTACGCCAATGTTCTGGCCGCATCTGCAGATTCTTTTGAAACAATCGGATTCTTGCCGCCAAACATCCGCCTGACGGTTATGGATACCGCGGGCTTCGTGTCTTTTGATTCTTACGAGTCGGCTGATTCGCTGAGCAATCATTTGATGCGTCCCGAGGTGAAGGACTGCTTGTCGGGGACGGAAGGCTATTCCATCAGGCGGTCGGAGACATCTGACAAGACCTTCTTTTATTATGCGAAAAGATACGACAATCTGATTGTCAGATTGGCGCTGCCTTACGAAGTCGATGTCAGGAACTTTTTCCGTCCGAATTGGCTTGTCGTTTCGCTTTTGATAATCTTGTTTGCCGTCTTGACAATGTTGGTAATCAGCCTTGTGCAATGGAACGACAGGAAAATGACCATCGAAGAAAGAGGCAGGACAAAGGCACTGAAGCATGAAATGACGAGCAACATCTCGCACGAACTGAAGACGCCAGTCAGTAGCGTGAGAGGATATTTGGAGACCATTATCAACAACCCTGATTTGGATGAAGACCGGAAACAGTTATTTATCGAAAGGTCGTATCTCCAGACGATTCGCTTGTCCGATTTGATTCGTGACATTTCGCTGATAACCAAAATGGAGGAACAACCCGAGCAGTTCAAGAAAGATGTTGTTGATGTAAACCAACTGGTTGACCTTGTTTTCGATGAGTTTTCCGATGATTTTAAGGCTCTTGACATGTTGTGCAAAAACGATGTGCCGGAAAATCTGTCGGTTGTCGGCAATTACAGCTTGTTGTATGCATTGTTCCGAAATCTGGTTGAAAACTCCGTCCGCTATGCAGGCAAAGGCAGTTCGGTTGTTTTGCAAAGCCGTGTAAAACAGAAAGTTGTTCACTTCACATATTTCGATACGGGCAAAGGTGTGGCGAGTAGCGAATTGGAAAAAATATTTGAAAGGTTCTACCGTGTGCAGGAAGAAAAGTCGTTTAAGGCTGAAGGGTCGGGCTTGGGCCTGTCCATCGTGAAGAATGCCGTCGACTTCCATGGCGGAACCATTCGTGCTTCCATTCATGAAGGCGGAGGCCTCCAGTTTGATTTTGATATTTGCACAGAGTGAACGGCTTGGGAAATAATTGTTGCGCAAAATGTCGGAGCATTTGTAAAAATCCTCAAATGGCGGAATAGAAAATCCTCAAATGGCGGAATTTTTTTTTTGATTTTGTTTTTATATAATTAAAATTCAATATTTTTGCGGTGTTTTTAGCAATGGAAGAAATGGAGAATGGTTTTCATTATAAAAATCGCATAGCAGATAGGCTTCTTGAAGAACAACTTGAGGTTGCTGGAGTGGTGGTGGTTGAAGGCCCGAAATGGTGTGGCAAGACGACTACGGCAGTGCAACATGCCAAAAGTGTTCTTTATATGAATGATCCGACAGCTCATGAAGAAAATCTTGAAATGGCGAGGATTAATATTAAGGTGTTGCTTGAAGGGGATGCGCCAAGGCTTATTGATGAATGGCAGGAAGCACCGCAGTTTTGGGATGCAGCACGCTATCTTGTTGATAGGAGAAATGTGGAAGGCCAGTTTATCTTTACTGGATCGGCTGTGCCGGTTGACAGAAATAAGTTGATGCACACAGGCACTGGCAGAATGGCCTGGCTGAAGATGCGTCCGATGAGCCTTTGGGAGTCGGAAGATAGCAATGGCTCGGTGAGTTTGGGTAAATTGTTTGAAAATCAGCAGGAAGCAACATCTTCAAGAAATCTGTCTTTGGAAGATGTCGCTTTTTTGGTGTGCCGCGGAGGTTGGCCGAGGTCGATATCAAAAGCGGGGAAAACGGCCTTGAAATATGCTTTCAACTATTATGATGCGGTCGTAAAGCAGGAAATGAACGATGTTGATGCGACAAACAGAAACGAATATTTCACTCAACGAATCATGAGAAGTTATGCTCGTCACCAAGGTTCTCAGGCTTCGGTCGGGACGATTTTGGCCGATTTGGTCAGTAACGAAGAGCTTAAGCTTAATGAAGATACCATTGGCTCGTATCTTAATGCGATGCGAAAGATTTTCGTTGTTGAGGACATGCCTGCCTGGAATCCGAACTTGCGTTCAAAGGCTGCGATTCGCACTACCGACACGCGCTATTTTGTCGATTCAAGTGTGGCAGCCGCTGCATTGGGCATTGGACCTGCCGATCTTGTTAAAGACATCAAGACGTTCGGGCTGCTTTTTGAAACGATGGCGGTCCGTGATCTTCGTGTCTATATGGATGCTCTCGATGGCAAAGTGTATCATTTCCGTGATAGCAATGGCCTTGAATGCGACTCCGTTTTGCATCTGCGCAATGGACATTATGGCTTGGTGGAGATTAAACTTGGCGGAGAGAAACTAATCGCTGAAGGTGCGGCCACGCTCAACAAACTCGAAAGCAAGATTGATTCGGAGAAAATGTATTTGCC
>JAGHSL010000238.1 GCA_018065885.1 Candidatus Limimorpha equi | reverse complement strand
AAATCATGGCATCAGGTTCAAAATTCATAGCAGACCGATTGTTTTCCTTGTCGAAGCAAAACTTATCTTCGACGGTGATGCGCCTTGCTGTTACAAGCGTGGCTTTGGCCATCATTGTGATGCTGATTTCGTGGGCTGTTGTCGTTGGTTTCAAAAACCAGATTCGCGACAAGGTCATCGGTTTTGTGGCACCCGTTCATGTGCAGGCCTTGGACAAAAACGAGTCGGTCGAGGAAACGCCATTCCAATTGGATTCGCTGTTGGTCAGCCGGTTAGGTCCTTTTGATGAAATCAGTCATTATCAGATGGTTGCAAATAAGGCTGGAATGATTAAGACCGAAGACGAAATTCAAGGTGTGGTGTTGAAAGGCGTTGGTTCGGATTACGATTGGTCGTATTTCTCCTCTTGCGTTGTCGATGGTGAAGTGCCAGTTTATTCCGACAGTGTTCGTTCCACTGAAGTCTTGATTTCCAAAGTCGTAGCAGATAAAATGCTGCTGAAAATCGGTGACGAGGTCCGCGTTTGGTTTGTCGACAAGGACATGCAAGCGAGAGGACGAAAGTTTGCCTTAAAAGGCATTTTTGAAACGGGCTTGTATGAGTTTGACGAGCGTTTCGTCTTTGCCGACATCAACCAAATCCGCAAACTGAACGGCTGGTCGGAAAACGAAGCCGGATTGCTTGAAATCTGGCTCAAAGATGGTGCAAAGTCTGATGAGGTAAATGCCAAACTTTATTATAGCATTCCGGGCAATTTAGCCTCTTATACCGCACGCGAAAGCAATCCGCAAATCTTCGATTGGCTCGACTTGCTCGATACGAATGTGTGGCTCATTATGGCACTGATGCTCTTGGTGGCAGGCATTACGGTCGTCAGTATGTTGCTGATTATCATTATTGAACGTACTTCTACCATTGGACTTTTGAAAGCCATGGGTGCCACGAATAAGTTTGTCAGGAATGTTTTCCTGTTGCGTTCGATGAAAATCCTTGGCATTGGCATGTTGATTGGAAACGCTTTGGGCCTCGGATTTTGTTTCTTGCAGCAATACACCTCATTAATAAAGCTGCCAGCCGAAACCTACTACCTTTCTGCCGTGCCGATTGAATTACATCTCACCACTGTAATTGCCATCAACTTAGGCACTTTCATATTGTGGACTTTGATGCTGCTCATCCCGACGAGCGTCATCAACAGAATCACGCCGTCGCGTTCCATCCGGTTTGAATGAGGATGTTGCCTTTCTAAATTATAATCATTAAAAATTGCAGTTTTTCTTTTCATTTGAAGAAAAAACACTATTTTTACCGCAATAAATCAACATTTGAAATATGGAAAACTTTACCATTGAACCGTTGAAAGGTTACGGTGAAATACCTTTCGGAATGACTCTTGACGAAGCCGTCAAAATGCTCGGAATGCCAAACTTTTACGAGGAACTGAACGACATGGAGGAGACCGAAAACCGCTCCATTTACTACGAATATGACGACTTGCAGACTAACATTTATTTCGAAGGCATAACAAAATCGGTGGTAGCTTGCTTTGAGACTGAAAACGAAAATGCCACGCTTTATGGCAAAAAAGTCTTCGATTTGGACCAGAAAGCCGTCATCGAAATGATGAAAGCGAAAGGTTTCAATGAATTGGAACAGGAAACCGAAGACGGCGAACTGCGCATTTCGTTTGAAGATGCCCTCATCGATTTCTTCTTCGATGAAGGAGGCATGACTGCCGTCAG
>JAGHSL010000079.1 GCA_018065885.1 Candidatus Limimorpha equi | reverse complement strand
TTTCAATTGTTATCCTTTGGAATGGAAAAATTTAGCGTTTTTTTCTCAAATGCCGCAGCAGCAAAGCAAACGACACCGACAAGACGATGGCCAACAAGCCAAAGAAAGCAAGCCGATACGCACGCATCTGGCGGTTCTGGCTTTCGCTAAGCGTCGACATGGCCTCATACAACTGCGAAAGCTCTTCCGCATTGATTTTCAAATGCCTGTTTTCGTTGATATAGGAATCATTTTCGCCCAAAGCGGCATCATATTCATCGGACATTTTCTGCAATTCAGCTTTCATTTCATCGAGTCTGCCTAATTGGGCATAATCCATGATTAAAGATTGTCGTATTATTGGGCGAAAAACACTTGTGCTTCTTTTCTTTTCCAATTCCAAACCTGCTTGTATGAATTCCAAAGATTTCTTGTATTCTCCTGACTTACAGTAAAGTATTCCAAGTCCCGAGAACGCTTTCATTTGTCCATCATAATAACGCAATTTTTCTGATTGTTCTAGAGCAAATTCGTAAACCTCAGCCGCTTGTTCATATTTTCCTTCGGCGAAAAAGACATCAGCAACACCTATTTTATTATCAACCATAATGATAGAATCAAACGACATCTCACAATATTTCATTGACTTTTCAAACATAATAATCGCAGAATCGTATTTAACAAGACCTTCTTTATACAATGCGCCCAGATTGTTATAAACATGAGCCAAAGAGATGCTTTCATCATGATAGTCTAAAACAGGAATTATTTTCCTGAATAATTTCAACGCTTCAACATACTTGCTTGTTTCAATGTAAATTGAACCTATATTGTTTTCGCATTGAGCAACAGATAGTTCATCATCAAACATTTCATAAAGGACACGAGCCCTAAAAAGGCAATCAATGGATTTTTCCATATCTCCAACTTGATAATAGGCAAAAGACAAATCATTTAAAACATTTGCCTTCATCAAACCATCATCAATTTCATCACATATGGAAATGATATTTAGATATGTGTCAATAGACGATTGCATGTCTCCCATCATCATTTCAGTATATGCCAAATCAACAGAAACCTTTATCAGGGAATTAGCATTTGAAGTATTTTGAAATAATTCAATCGCCTTAGAATAATAATCTCTTGACAAATCCAAATCGTCATTATTGTTATAGCAAACTGCCATATTCCAATACGCTTCCGCTTTAATTTCAGAATATTCATCAGCCAAAGCTATCACCCTTTCACACGTATTTATACAATCATCAGGTGAGAAATCCAAAAATACATTCGACAGCTCCAGCATCGTCTCCACCTTTTCGCGGCCTTTTTGCGAGGCAATGGCCTGCTTCAGGCTGTCAATCGTTTGCATCTCGCTTTGCGCAAAGGCGGTTGAGGCGAACAGCACCATTAATATAATATGTACGATGTGGTTTTTCATCCGTTCACATAAAGGTTGAAATCGCGTTCATCGCCGATGGTCGTCGTTTCGCCGTGACCGCAATACACCGTCGTGTCGTCAGGCAAGCGGAAAAGTTTCTCCTTGATGTTGCGGCACAACTCGGCATAATTGCCGCCAGGTAAATCGGTTCGGCCTATGCTGCGGCAAAAGAGCGCATCGCCCGTAAAGACAAGACCTTCCAATTCGGCATAAAGGCTCACGCTGCCCAAGGCATGGCCCGGCGTGGCAATCACTTCCAAAGTGCTGTTACCGACCTCGATGATTTCGCCTTCTTGCAGTTCAATGTCGGGCACCTCGACCACCTTATTTGACGGAAAGCCCAAAAGCCGCGACTGCTGTTGTGCCTTCGTGAAATCGAATTTGGCTTCGGTACCGGCTGCTACCTTTGCACCATATTTCTGCACCATAGGCGGATTGCCGACGATATGGTCAATGTGACCGTGCGTATTGATAATCATATTGATTTTCAACTCGTTTTCATCAATAAAACGGCTCAATTGCTCCACCTCAAAAGGAGAAGAACAGCCCGGGTCGATGAGGACACACTCCTTGGTTTCATCAAAAACAACGTAGGTGTTTTCGCAAAAAGGATTAAAAACAAAAGTCTTGATTTGCAGCATAAAAGCAGATTTTCGGCAAAAGTAAGCATTTTCCCATTAAGAATTTCTATTTTTGTAGGCTAATTCAAATTTATCATGCCGTTGCGAAAAAGCCGTTTCATCAGAATCATGCTGACAGCCGTGCTGCTGTCGGTCGGGATTGGTGCGCACGCCCAATTCTACAGCGGCCTGAACATGAACTTCGGCAAAAACCGCGTGCAATGGAACGACTTCCACTGGTCGTATTACCGCAACGACAAATTCGACATTTACTATTACCAAGGTGGACAGGATTTGGCGAAATACGCCCAGCAATATGCCAAGAAGCAGATTCCCGCCATGGAAAACAAATTGGGCGGACAGTTCGGGAAAAAGATTCAGTTTCTGGTCTTTAACAGCTTGAGCGACTTCAAGCAGAGCAACATCAACAACGAAGAGGAAGACACGCGCAACACGGGCGGTATCACCAAAATCATCGGCACGAAAGTCATCCTTTATTTTGACGGCAACTACGTCAATTTTGAGGCGCAAATCCGCGAAGGCATCGCACAACTGCTGATGAACCAACTGATGAACGGCATTTCCATTGGCTCACAAATCCGAAATTCCTATCGCTACGAAATACCGCAATGGTTTCAAGACGGCCTTTGCGCATATATTGCCCAAGACTGGGACAGTTACAAAGAAGACCGTCTGCAACACGGAATTTTGTCGGGTTCCTATAAGAAAATCAATCAATTGCATGACGAAGATGCTGTCATTGCCGGTTATTCGTTCTGGAATTTCATTGATGAAAAATACGGCTCCAAGTCGTTCCGCGATGTGATGAGTTTAGCCTCAAGCACGCAAAACGTCAAGAAAGCATTGCTTTACAACACGGGTCTGGAATACAAGCAACTCATCAAAGACTGGTACGCTTTTTATCAACATCGTTACTCAACCCTGCTGCAAAACACGCCGAGCGACCCGATGCAGCTGAAATACCGCGAGCACCGCACCTTCACCGAACCTTGCATCAGTCCCGATGGAAAAAAT
>JAGHSL010000193.1 GCA_018065885.1 Candidatus Limimorpha equi | reverse complement strand
GTTGGCGTGAAGTCTTGCACTTGTTCCAAATGGTAGCCGAGTTCCTTAGTCTTCACGGCCAAATCGGCCATGTCCTCCAGATAACAGTCGGGATGGGAGGAAATGAAATAGGGTATAAGTTGCTGTTTTAGGTTTTCTTTTTCGTTGATGAGGTCGAATTTCCTTTTCAGCTTCACGAACATGTCAAATGATGGCTTGCGCATCAGTTTCAGCACGGCATCGGAGGTGTGTTCGGGTGCCACTTTCAGGCGTCCGCTGACGTGGCGCGTCACCAGCTGGCGGAAATATTCATCGTAGCCCATGGCTCGGTTTTCCTCGGCACTGCTTTCGTGCAGGAAAAGGTCGTAGCGGATGCCCGAACCGATGGTGGCTTTCTTGACTTTCGGATGCTGGTCAACCTCCTTGTAGATTTCCAAAAGCGGATGATGGTTGGTGTTGAGGTTCTTGCAAACCGTTGGTTGCAAGCAAGTTGGCCGCGCACATTTGGCACAAAGGCTTTCATCTTTGCCTTTCATGCGGTACATGTTGGCCGAAGGTCCGCCCAAGTCGCTGATGTAGCCTTTAAAGTCTTCCATTTCAACGACTTTCTCCACTTCTTTCATGATGGATTCCTTGCTGCGCGAGGCGACGAATTTGCCTTGGTGCGCCGAAATGGTGCAGAAGGCACAGCCGCCAAAACAGCCGCGATGCAGATTGATGGAATGTCGAATCATTTCGTAGGCCGGAATTGTGCCGCGTTTGGCATATTTCGGGTGTGGCAACCGCGTGTAAGGCAAATCAAACGAAGCATCAATTTGTGCTTCAGTGAAAGTCGGCAATGGCGGATTGATGACAAGCCGTTGATTCCCAACTTCTTGTATCAACCGTGCAGCAATTTTCTTGTTCGATTCCTCTTCAATGTGCTTGAAATTGGAGGCATATTGCCGTTTGTCTTTCAGACAGGTTTCGTGCGAGACCAATTCGATGGTCTGACCTTCAAAATCGGGTAGGGGAGTGCTCTTGTCTTGCAGGTAAAACGTCTGCTTGATGTCGGTCAGTTCGTTGATTTTCCTGCCTTGCTCCAAAGCTTTGGCAATTTCAATAATGGTGATTTCGCCCATGCCGTAAACGCCCAAGTCGGCTTTCGAATCGACCAAAATGCTGGGCTTCAGCGTGTCCGACCAATAATCGTAATGCGTCACGCGGCGTAACGAGGCTTCGATGCCGCCGATGACGACGGGCACATCGGGATAAAGCTTTTTCAGGATGTTGCAATAGGTGATGGTCGCATAATCGGGACGGAACCCGGCTTCGCCACCTGGCGTGTAGGCATCGTTTGAGCGGAGGCGCTTGTTGGCGGTGTAGTGGTTCACCATCGAATCCATGCAACCGGCGGAAACGCCGAAAAACAGGCGCGGCTTGCCGAATTTCTTGAAGTCGCGGAGATCGTCGCGCCAGTTGGGCTGCGGAATCAAGGCGACACGATAGCCGGCGTGTTCCAAGACGCGCCCGATGACGGCAGCGCCAAAGGCCGGATGGTCAACGTAGGCATCGCCCGTGATGAAAACCACATCCACCTCGTCCCAGCCGCGCAGGTCGGTCTCTTTTTTCGTTATCGGGAGCCAGTCTAATAAGTTCATCGTTTGATATTTTATGCAAAGGTAGTAATAAATTGTGAATGGACAATTTGACTTTTGGACATTTGGACATTTAGACAATTAGACAATTAGACAATTAGACTTTTGGACATTTGGACATTTAGACATTTGGACATTTAGATATTTGGACTTGCAGACAATAAAATTGCGAGATACTTAGCTCACTGAGCTTGTCGAAGTGGCGGCTTTATTGTTTGCCTTTTGGACTTTTTTGACATTTTTTGCTTTTCGTATGTTTTTTTTCTATTTTTGTTGCGAAATTAATTACTCACTAAATACTTTGCATTATGAAAAAGACATTAGTTTTTCTTTTGGCCTTTGGCCTGTGCGGAGTGCTTCAGGCCCAAACTCCGCCTATCTCTCATCTCGACATTAACAACATTCGGGCTACCATCTTGGGCAATGGCTCCATCATGCCGCCTTCGGAATGGTCTTACCAATCGGGCCAACCCAACCTTTGTCCGTGGTATGAAGTGCCGCAAGGCAGTGGCTGCCAGACATTTTTTCAGTTTTCGTTTTGGTTTGGCGCAGTGGATATTGCCAATCAACTTCATCTTTCGGGAACGTATTACAATAATATGGGTAGGGATTTTGTGATGGGGCCTTTGAGACAGGATTATGGCACAAACGACCTTATGACCCAAATGAAATACATGCGCATTTGGAACTTGACGCGAACCGAAATCGAACAGTTCATCGCTCATCATGGCGATAGTGGTTACGAGATTCCCAAGGACATTCTCGAATGGCCGGCTCATGGCGATGAAGGCTTTGCCCCAAATCTGGCGCCTTTTGTCGATGTCAACGGCGACGGACGTTATGTGCCTGCCGATGGCGACTATCCCGACATCAAGGGCGACCAGTGCCTGTTTTTCATTTTCAACGATGCGTGTCAGCATACGGAAACCTGCGGTCAGAGTATTGGCCTTGAAGTCCATGCCATGGTGTATGCCTTCGATGCTCCCGAAGATGAAGCCATCAATAACACCATCTTTTTCAACTACAAGTGTTTCAACAGGCGCGCATGTGAATATTCATGGTGCTATGCTGGTTTGTTTGCCGATTTTGATATTGGTGATGATAATGACGACTTTATAGGTTGCGATGTGCAACGCGGTTCGTTCTATGGCTATAACGCTACGCCTACTGATGGTGAAGGCCAGCCTTTTGCATACGGTAGTAATCCTCCCGTGCAGGTTGTAACGGTGCTGGCAGGTCCGCGCG
Organism: Candidatus Limimorpha equi; assembly: GCA_018065885.1. Taxonomy (GTDB): domain Bacteria; phylum Bacteroidota; class Bacteroidia; order Bacteroidales; family F082; genus Limimorpha; species Limimorpha equi. The sequence goes on along the minus strand of JAGHSL010000193.1, from coordinate 2,031 downwards.
TGGAAGCCGATGGCCGCGATAATCCTGCTTTTGATGGCGTTGGCGAGCATCTTTTCAACGAGGAGTTTCCTAACGACAAGTTCGCCTATAATGGTGTCAATTTCGGCAATGGCATTGCCGATGACGAGCGTCTGGGGCTGTGCAATTTCTACTATCAAGCACAATATAATGAGCATTTTCCCGAATATGTCAATGATTATTATAACATGATGCGCATGAAGTTTAGTGGTGGTTCAACGATAGGGTATGGGTGCGATTACTCCGGCCCAGCATGTCATTTCATGTATCCGGGCGATTCGGATCCGGTCAATTTAGGCACGGACGGTATTGCCCCTCAAGATGGTTTCAATACTGAAGGAAAATATTGGACTGAAGAATATTGCGATAAAGATCCATATGACCGTCGTGGTGTTGGCTCAATGGGACCTTTCAATTTAGGTTATCAGGAAATGCAGGAAATCGATTTTGCACTTACCACGGTGTGGAAAAACGAAAGCCAGTCGGCTATGGAACGCCGAGGCGAATTCATCGACCATGTCAGGGAGTTTTTCTTCAATGGCCTGAAGAAGTAATATGAAAGTTTATTGTTTCAAATTCAAAGAATTACAACTATGAAAAAGATATATTTCATTATAGCCTTGCTTTTTGCAGGCAATCTTGCCGTGGCGCAGACGAGTGTCTGGCACGGTGGCCGTGAAATGTGGACGCGCGGCGAAGGCACCGAAGAAAGTCCTTACCTTATTGAAAGTGCCGACCAGTTGGCCATGCTTTCGTATGTGGTCAACAAAGGCTTCAGTACGAAATATTTGTATTTTAAACTTACCACAGATATTGACCTCAATGGCAGTGAAGACCAGCGTTGGGATCCTATTGGTTCATTCTATTATTATGAAGATGGTTGCGAAAGGGAAGATAAAGATGTCGCTTATAGTTATTTCTCGGGTAATTTCGATGGCGGTGATTATGCCATTTCCAATATTTATGTGGACTGCAAGAGTTATGCTGGACTGTTTGGCAAAGTGTCTGACACTGTCGTATTGAAAAATATCCGCATTGTCAGTGGTTATATTAAAGGAGATGTTACGGGCAGCATTGTCGGCTTAGTGTCTAGTTATTCGCGGGCCTTGATCTCTGATTGCACTAATTATGCTGAAATATACGGAACTGGAATGGCCGGAGGCATCGTCGGTCAAGGAGGCAGTGTGAAACGCTGCAACAACAAAGGAAAAGTAACGGCGGAATATTCCGCAGGCGGTATTGCAGGATCCGATAGTAGAATTGAGCAATCTTATAATACAGGTGATGTGATTTCGAAAGGAGCCATTGCAGGAGGCATTGTTGGCAGCATCATGGGCATAAGAAACATTGAAAACTGCTACAACACCGGTTCTGTTACCGCGTTGGCGGAAGGAAAAGTTGAAGCAAAAGGTTGTGGCGGCATTTTGGGCCTAGGGTACAGTACTTCGGATGGCATTAATCTCCACAATTGCTACAATGTTGGCGACATAGATGGGCTGGATGGCTTTACGGGCGGTGTCGTCGGACAAGGTGTCGGAATGGATTCTGTAAGTAATTGCTATTACCTGAACACTTGCGGAGCCAATGGATTAGGTGTTGCAATGGCTGAAGATGCTATGCGGACACTTGATTTTGTGGTTACGCTCAACGATAATACCGATGTATGGAATATGGATGAAGAAAACCATAACAGCGGTTTCCCAATCCTCATGGGACTTGATATGGCAGTTGACGAAGTGTCGGAAAACGGTTTCGTGGTTTATCCAAATCCAACGCAAGGCACTTTGTGCATCGAAGGCGGACACTTCGAAGAAGTTGAAATATTCAATGTGTTGGGCGTGAGAGTCATGCAACGCAATTTGCATGGCTGCGATGGAACGGCAACATTGGATGTCAGCATTTTGACCGATGGGCTTTATCTGCTTCGCGTCACCGATGCGCAAAAAACTTATCGCATCTGCCAATTTGTTGTCAGGCATTGAAAATAGTAGAGACGTAGCGTGCTACGTCTCT
>JAGHSL010000104.1 GCA_018065885.1 Candidatus Limimorpha equi | reverse complement strand
GATTTGTTGAACGCCTTGCGCCCATGAAAGGATGGACATAGAAAAGGCTGAGTTTCGTGGCCGACTTCTTGAAAACGTTTGCAAGACAGACAAATAAACAAATCAACCCTTAAACATTTAAACATTACTACTATGAAGAAATTTCATATTGCCATGAAACGGTTAATTGTCACCTTATTGTTGTCATTCAGCCTACACCTTTATGCTCAAACATGGAAAACTCCGTTTGAAAGCGAAGGATATGTGGTGCTTTTTGACGCTATAAGGACAAGTGAAAATGAGACCGTGCTTGTGGGACACATTGGCGATACCGCATGGATGGTAAAGTTTGATGAGAAAGGAGAATATGTCTCCCGCACCTATCCCGAATATAGAAGCACTACAGGTTTTATGGGTGTTGAAGAACTTGACAATGGCAATTATTTGGCTTTGGGATGCACCACCATCAATTCTGTCAGTCATATTTCCACAGCTATCATCGACCGTGACTTGAACTTTGTCAAAAGCACAAACTATGCTATCGAGGATGGCTATGGGCACTTTGAGATAAGTGGATGCAGAACGATGAAGGATTCGGACGGCACCGTTGTAGCAAGTATGGCTATTGCCGGTGGTCAGGACTCGAATACAGGCACCTTATGGCGGTTTGACCAGGAAGGCACCATGATTCACAACCGATATCTTGGGCGCTTGTTTCCCTATTACTTGGCGCGATTTATGCCTTATCAGCTAAAGAAAACATTCGACGATCAGGAAATTGTCATGTTCTGTCCTTGCAGGGATGGTTTCTCTGACATGCTCTATTTTGACGCATCATTCAACTGTTTGCGTGCCTATCAGGTGAAAATGAACAATTGGCCATTGGAATACTGGTATTCGGATTGGTATTATGACAATGGAGACATGCTTTCATGCGCAATATGTCATTATCCTACGGATGTCAATTATTTGCAGCTTCTTCTGTGCAGGCTGACTCCCGAAGGTGAATATGTCAATCAATGCGCGCCAGTCAGGTTAGGTGACACATGCGTGTATACGCCATATTACAGGGGAATGGCTGCAGTCGATGCCAATACGATTTATGTGGGGGCGACTTGCCATCCGGAAGGGTCTGCAGACCCATCCTATCCTGAAATGTTCCTGATAAATCAAGATTTGGAAATCCTCGGGAAAATCAGCCTTGAAGAGGTATGGGAGTCGTTCACTTTTGTTGTAATTGAAACCGGCGATGGAGGTTGCATCGCAACTGCAACAGCAAGAGACAGCAAGAAAACAGTTGTCATGAAGTTTACCAGAGACGACTTTAATCCGATGTTGTCTGTACAGGAAGTATCCCAAGACCAGCTGCAAGCGCGTGTCTTTCCAAATCCTGCGCACGACAGGTTGAACATCGACATTTCCAACATTCCGTTCGACGAAGCAAACCGCATCCGCATCACCGATGCCAATGGGCGGGTCTGCATCGATCGTTTCATCAAGGGCGAAGGCAACTTGCTCACATTGGGCATTGAGGCCCTCGCTCAGGGAGTGTATTTATATCAAATTTACGATTCAGAAAAGGAACTTCTTACTGGTAGGTTCATAAAAGATTAAAATCCAGTACTTTAAAATCATCAATTAACAATTAATATCGATTATTATGTTTGCTAAAATATTCAGAATCATAGTTCTGGCAGGAATATTCTTGTCGTTATGCGAGCAATCTTACGCTCAGGAATCCGAAATTAATTCTGGTAGCGTGTTTTATAAAGGTGGCCAAAACTATGAGCCAAAAGTGTCGTCCATAATTGGAACGGGCAATTATGCGAGTGGGCAGAATTCGTTTGCTGGCGGTTTCAACAGTTATGCTTCAGGTGAACAGTCATTCGCATTTGGAGAATTAACTGAAGCATCTCAAACAAACGCTTTCGCGATAGGAAAATCGACAAAGGCTTATGGCTTGCGTACATTCGCTATGGGTTTAAGTAGCGAAGCCTCTGGGGAAAACTCTTTTGCCGCTGGTAATATTTCAAAAGCTTCTGGCAAACAATCGTTTGCCATTGGACACGATTGTACGGCATCGGGAGAAAACTCTTTTGCAGGAGGTGTTAACTCTTCTGCCAGTTACATTCAGTCTTTTGCCTTTGGCCTAAGTTGTAATTCGAACTCGCCTAATTCTTTTGCTTTGGGACATACGGCTATTACAAGGGGACCATGTTCATTTGCTTTAGGGCAATATGTTGAGGCTGGCAATGTTTCCACAAGCAACAGTTTTGTTTTGGGTTGTGGAGTTAATGCTGACAATAAGCTTGTCAACACTTTGGGCGGTATCATGATGGGCATCAACAGCAATGTCCCGACCTTCTTCATCTTAAAATCGGACGGTATTGACCACACAGGGCGTGTCGGCATCGGCAATGTAACCAATCCTCAAGCAAAGCTCCATATCCGTTCCGACGAGGGCGAAGACGCCGGCATCATCCTCGAGCCGAAGCAGCCCGAAACGAATGGCACCTTCATTAGGCTGCACGACGGCAACCACGGCATCAGCGTAGGCACAAACGGCGAGATGTGCATCAGCAGCGGCGCCGAAAACAACAAGCTGCCGTTGACTTTGAACGGCCATGTCGGCATCAACACGACAAACGACCTCACCAACTACCAGTATGCCCTGACAGTCGACGGCGGCATCCTCACCGACCGCGTGCTCATCAAAAGCGTCGATGAATGGTACGATGCCGTTTTCACCGACAACTACCGTCTCATGCCGCTCAATGAGCTGAAGGACTTTGTGGCCACCCATCACCACCTGCCGGAAGTGCCAGCCGAAAGCGAAGTCATGGAAGAAGGCTACGACATGGGCGAGATGCAAGGCTTGCTTCTGAAGAAGATTGAGGAACTGACGCTTTACACGATTCAACTTCAGGAACAAATAGAACGCCAACAGAAGGAGCTTGAACTGCAACAGAAAGAAATCGAAGAGCTTAAAGCAAAGTAAATAATCAACCAAAACTGTCAAAACAAATCGTGCTGTTTCCCGATGCGTTGGACGGAAGTGCTGTTAAGCCTCGAAGAGGCGACACTTTGGTTACCCTATATGAGCGTAGCGTAGTGTAGGGCAGTCCACCGGCAGGCCAGGCTCTCCAACCTTGACGGCGATGAACCCTACACTACGGGCAAAGCCCTCGTATAGGGATACCGAAATCGCCTCTCTTCGAGAGGCTGAGTAAGACAGACAGCCTAGTCGCGGTTACCAATGGCAGGCAATAGCTGTTTTGGAAGTTTTGAAGGTTTTGGCGCAAAAAATCCACTTACTATGAACATAAGAAGAATCAACATGCAACAGAATCGCGTTAAAGAAACGGAAAGGAGATGAAAATGAAGAAACGTACCTTAGTCATAGCATTGCTTATGCTGTCGGCAACGATGTCGTTTGCCCAGCAGCATTTCGGCCAGGAATTCGATTTGAACGAAGCTCTTCCTGTCAATGATAGCCACGAATATGTGGCCGTGGACCACTTTAGCGTTACTTAATCCTTTGGCATCAAATCAAGTGCGACGGGATTTATAAGGTGTTTTTTTCGAGGATTCCTCATTTTGAATCCTTGAATTTCCTATTTTTGCAATTTATTATAATTTGCACGGAAAATGTACGCCTTCATCTCAGGTAAAGTAACGGAAAAGACCCCCGCCTACGTCGTCATCGACAACCACGGCATCGGTTATTTCATCAACATCACCCTCAACACCTTCACCGCCATTGGCGAAAAGGAAGAAGTCCGACTTTACACGCACACTCAGATTCTTGAAGACGCACACAATCTTTTCGGTTTCTATTCGCAGAAGGAACGCGACCTTTTCGAACTACTCATCTCGGTTTCGGGCGTAGGCTGCAACACGGCTCGCCTCATCCTTTCATCGCTCACCGTCAGCGAGTTGAGCAACGCCATAGCCAATGACGATGCGAAGACCATCCAAAGTGTGAAAGGCATCGGCACAAAGACCGCCCAACGCATTGTCATCGACCTGAAAGACAAACTGAAGAAAATCGACGTGCAGACCGAAATTTTCAGCGTTCCAAACAATACAATCCGCGCCGAAGCGTTATCAGCATTGACAATCTTAGGTTTCAACAAAACCGCCATCGAAAAGGCATTGGACAAAATTCTCAAGCAGAATCCCGATGCCTCGGTTGAGGCTTTGATAAAAGAAGCCCTTAAAATATTGTAAATCATCGAATAATGAAAAATAGTTTGAAACTACATATTATTCCTCTTTTTGCCATAGCCCTCATCCTCATGGCAGGATTAGGCTCCGCCAAAGCCGAACAACTTCGTTATGATAGCCCTTATATGCTTGGCTTTTACGACGAGCCTGACACTACAAAGGTAATCTACCCGATTCCCACTGGCGGAACCCCTACTGAGAACCTTTTCAACAAGTCGCCCCTTTATCTCAGCGACCCAAGCAACATCACCGAGGAAATCATCTATGACCCGCTGACAGGTCAATATACTTTCAAACGCCGTGTTGGTGATTTCTATTTCGACGACCCTACCACGATGACGCAAAGCGAATATCTTGAGTATCAAAGCAAAAAAGGAATCATGGAGTATTGGAAGGAACGCCGCAGCCAAAACGCAAGGTCGACAACCAACGGCACTTCCATCATTCCTCCGCTTTATGTGGGCGGCAAGGCTTTTGAAACCATCTTCGGCAGCAACACCATCGACATCCGTCCCCAAGGCTCCGTCGACCTCACCTTTGGCATCAAGCACAACTACCGCGAAGACCCATCGAAGAGCAAGCGCCTGCAACACACCACCAACTTTGATTTCGACCAGCAAATCCAGTTGAACGTGATGGCGAAAATCGGCGATAAAATCAATTTCAACATCAACAAGAACACTAAAGCCACTTTTACGTTTCAGGATAAACTCGATTTGAAATACGAGGGCAAGGAAGACGAAATCCTGCAACTGCTCGAAGCAGGTAACGTTAATTTCCCGCTGAACAGCACTTTAATCACTGGTACACAGCAGCTTTTCGGTATCAAGTCAAAACTGAAATTCGGTAACACCACCATTTCATCCATCGTTTCTTATCAGGAAAGCGAATCGCAAAACATTACCGTGCAAGGCGGCGCACAGACCAGCGAATTCAAATTCAGCGGCCTTGACTATGAAGAAAACCGACACTTCTTCCTCAGCCAGTATTTCAGAGACCATTACGAAGAGGCTCTTTCAACCCTGCCAACCGTAACTTCGAGCATCAACATCACGAAAGTCGAAGTCTGGGTGACAAATACCAACACATCGACGCAAGACACCCGTAACATCCTCGCCCTCACCGACCTCGGCGAAGGCCGGCCCGACTGGATTTACAACCCTGAAGTCGATCCTGCCAATACAGCGACCATTTTCCCACGCAACGCCGCCAACAACTTGCTCACGCGAATGGACACCCTGCAAATCCGCAACATCAGCTCGGTCACCAACTATATGTCGCACGACCCGTTGCGCATCGGCAAATCAGGCTACATGAGTTCGGGCCGCGACTTTGAGAAAATTGAAAACGCACGCCGACTCAGCTCGACGGAGTATAGCTTGAACTCGCAATTAGGTTTCATCTCGTTGAATATCAACCTCAATTCAAACCAAACCTTGGCTGTCGCCTACCAGTACACCATTGTCGGACAAGACGGTGTTTTCCAAGTCGGTGAATTTTCTGACCAAGGTATTACCACGCCTAAAGTGCTTGTGGCAAAACTTTTGAGAGGCACAACGGTCAACACCAAAATGCCTGTCTGGAACCTGATGATGAAGAACGTCTACAACATCAGGGCTTTCCAAATCAGCTCGAGCGACTTCATGCTGAACATTTTCTACAACGGCAACAGCAACAGCACACCAATGGGTTATTTTACGGAAGGTCCTGAAAACGTGCAATATAAACCATTGCTTCACCTGTTTGGCGTCGATAATCTGTCAACGCAAAACAACCCGGTTCCTGGTGGTGACGGTGTTTTCGACTTTATTGACCAAGCGGCGACACGAGGCGGTACTGTCAATTCATCCAATGGTCGAATTTATTTCCCTGTGCTGGAACCTTTCGGCAGCCATATCCGCAACAAGATTTTCCCGAATGATCCTGACCTTGCCAACAAATACGCCTTCGATTCGTTGTACACCACCACGAAGACCACAGCCGAACAGTATTCCGAAAAGAACAAGTTCACCATCAGCGGTTTCTATTCTTCGCAGTCGGGCAGCGAAATCAGCCTCAACGCCATGAATGTGGCGCAAGGTTCGGTTAATGTTACAGCTGGCGGCGTGCAACTTGTTGAAAATGTTGACTACACCGTCGACTACACCCTTGGCCGCGTCACCATTATCAACGAAGGAATCCTTAATTCAGGCACTCCAATCAACATTTCGTTGGAATCCAATTCAGGTTTCAGCGCCTTGAGAAAGACTTTCTTGGGAACCCGCATCGAACATGAATTCAATCCAGATTTCCGTGTCGGCGGTACTATTCTCTATTTGGGTGAAAAATCCTATACGCAGAAATTCCAGTACGGCGAAGAAGCCATTGCCAACACCATCTATGGCGGCGACATCAGCTACCACACTGATGCCCGATGGCTCACCAATTTCATTAATAAGATTCCAGGCATCAGCACCAAAGCTCCGTCGCGCATCAACGTCGACGGTGAATTTGCGCGTTTCATTCCGGGACTTTCCAGATCGGCAAGCGAAAGAGGAACCTCCTACATCGATGACTTTGAAGGTGCCAAATCGACCATCGACCTGCGTCTGCCGATGGCATGGAATCTTGCCAGTACGCCGCAAAACCAGCACGATATGTTCCCTGAAGCTGCCGGCGGAACAGGTCTCGCCTACGGCAAGAACCGTGCGAAACTGGCTTGGTACACCATTGATAATTCCGTATTCTACAATACCAACAACACTTACCGACCCAATAACATTGACCAAAACGAACTGTCGAAAAACGCTGTGCGTCAGGTGCTTGAAACTGAAATCTTCCCAACCAAAGACATTGAGACAGGCACACCGACCAATGTCTCAGTCCTCAACCTTGCCTACTATCCAGAGGAACGGGGACCTTACAACTACGATGTCGTTTCCACACCTTATTCAGCGGGTATCGATGAAAACGGCAATCTGAACAATCCTGCAAGCCGTTGGGGCGGTATCATGCGCAGAATGGAATCAATCGACTTTGAGGCAACCAACATTGAATACTTGGAATTCTGGTTGATGGATCCTTTTGCCGATGAAGAATACCAAAACAACCCCGGTAAACTTTACATCAACTTTGGTGACATTTCGGAAGATATTTTGCGCGATGGCCGCAAATTCTACGAAAACGGTTTGCCAGTTTCGGAAGTGGTTGAAAATGTCGACACCACAATCTGGGGACGTGTCCCGACCATGCAAGACCTTGTCGGAACCTTCAACAATGAATCGGATGCCCGTCAGTATCAGGACGTTGGTTTCGATGGATTGAGAGACATCGACGAAAGGTCGTTCTTTGAAGATACCTATTTAAATATTATTGCAGACCGTTTTGGCGTAGCATCAGAAGCCTATACCAAAGCCCAAAACGACCCTTCAAGCGATAACTTCCATTTTTACAGGTCATCGGATTGGGACAGATCCGATGAAGTTGAACACCGTAGCATTTTGGCACGTTACAAACACTTCAACGGTCCCGATGGCAACTCGCCTTCCGACACCCAGCGCACCGAAAGCTATACGACCAGCAACACTTCTTTGCCCGATGCCGAAGACATCAACAATGATAACACCTTGAGCGAATCTGAACGCTATTACCAATATGTCATCGACCTCGACCCTGCCAAGATGCAGAATCCGGGACAAAACCACATTGCCGATATTTTCGAGGCCCGTAACATCTCCTTGCCAAATGGCGAAATCGGGTCGGTGAAATGGTATCAGTTCCGCATTCCGATTAAGCAACCTGACAAAGTCATTGGCCGCATTGATGACTATTCGTCGATTCGTTTCATGAGAATGTTTGTCCGTGAATTTCAGCGTCCTATCGTATTGCGTTTCGCCACTTTGGATTTGGTGAGAGGCGAGTGGAGATCTTATTCTCACAACATTCAGGCTCCGGGCGAATACCAGCCCAACGACATTGCAAACGAAACCACTTGCGATATTTCCGCAGTCAACCTTGATGAAAACAGCCGCCGCGATCCTATTCCATACGTCATTCCTCCTGGGATTCAGCAGGAACAAGTCATTGGAACGACAGCCGTTACAAGAATCAACGAGCAATCGCTCCAAATTACTACGAAGAATCTTGTCGATGGTGATGGGCGTGCCATTTACAAGACAACCGATTTCGATTTCCGGCAATACAAATACCTGAAAATGTTTGTCCATGCCGAATCGGCAGGGGAGACATCTGAAGACTTGCAAGACCAAGACATTTCGGTGTTCATCCGCTTGGGTACCGACTTCACCGAAAACTATTATGAATACGAAGTGCCTGTGAAAGTGACGCCTTGGGGAACGTCATACACGAATAAGGAAGGAATCTGGCCTGAAATCAACAACATGGAAATTTTGTTGGAAGACTTGGTTCAAGTGAAACAGAACCGTAACGCCGCCATGAATCAGCCCGGAAGCGATGTGAAGCTGAATTACATCTATTCAGAAAAGAAGAAAAAAGGTACCGTAGATGGCAAGGATTATTACCATACCATCAAAGTGATTGGTAACCCGAGCATTAGTGATGTGGAAGCCATGATGATAGGTGTGCGCAACCCGAAACGCCAAAATGCCGAAAGCACTGACGACGGTCTGGCAAAGAGTGCCATAGTTTGGGTCAACGAATTGCGTCTCACTGACCTCAGCAGCAATGGCGGTGTGGCTGGCACCGGACGCGTCGAAGCTACTTTGGCCGATTTGGGTAGGGTTTCATTCAGCGGTTCCTACAGCTCGGCAGGTTTCGGTGCCTTGGACAGCGACATCTGCAGCAACGATTTCACCCAAAATTCATCATTCTCCATCTCCACCGACTTGGATTTGGGCAAATTTGTTGAAAACACTGGCCTCAAGCTTCCCGTCCATGTCGATTATGGAAAGACGACCATTACACCGAAATACAATCCTTTTGACCCAGACATCAAGATGAAGGATGCCCTTGATGCCCTGAACAGCCAAGAAGAGCGCGATGCCTTGACTTCAAACATCCACGACCTTACCAAATACAAGAACATCAACTTTATGAATGTCCGCAAGGAACGTGTCCAAAAGAGAAACAAGAAAGGTGATGATGAGGAAGAAAAAGGGAAGGAATCAAATAACAGGGATCCTAATAGAGCCATGGGTAGACAAAGGAACATGCCAAAGGTTCATATCTACGATATAGAGAATTTCAACTTGTCGTTTGCATATAGCGAGACCTATCAGGAAAATCCCGACATACAGTATTCGTCCATCAAGACTTATCGTGGCGGAATCGGATATAATTACTCAGGCAATCCGAAAAACGTTACGCCGTTTGCCAAGGCAAAATGGGCTTCGAAGCCTTCCATGCAGATATTTAAGGATGTCAATTTCTATTTCCTGCCAAAGAGCCTTACCTTCAATACGGAAATGTACCGTTACTATTCTGAAAGGCAGTTGCGAAACAAGAGCGGTGGCGACATTATCCTCAATCCGACCATTTCAAAGCAATGGGACTGGACCCGTGACTATAACCTCCGTTACGACCTCACCAAAGCCTTGACTTTCGAATACTCGGCTCAAGTGCAGGCCTACATCTACGAGCCGGCCGGTCAACTTGACAAGAGTTCTCCCGATTGGTCTTATCAGCGCGACACCATCAATAGGGAGCTGAGGAAATTAGGCTCAACGTCACGTTATCAGCAAAACGTTTCGGCAAGCTACACCTTACCTATTAATAAGATACCGATTTTCAATTGGGTCAATGCAAGCGCCAGTTATCAAGGCACCTATTTCTGGACGGCCTCGGCGCAATCCATCCAGGCAAGGTTGGGTAATCAGATCGAAAACACGAACAGCATTTCCGGTAATGCCAACCTCGACTTCACCAAATTGTATAATAAGGTGCCGTATCTCAAGAACCTCGCCAATGCCCGACGCAACAACAACAACGGCAAGAATGCCAAGCAAGGCAAAGGCAAAGAGGAAGAAGAGGGCAAGGAAGGAAAAGAAGAACAAGTTTCGGATTCGACTAAGACGCAGAAAAAAACTAAGGTGAACATCGGCAAAGTGATAGGCGACAATGCTTTGCGTGTCGTGACGCTTGTCAAGAAAGTGTCAGGAACCTATTCGCAGACCAATGGACAAGCATTGCCAGGCTTCATGCCTCAGCCGCAATGGATAGGTATGGATAATGCCAGAAGCTGGTCGCCAGGTGTCGGATTCGTTTTCGGCAGCAACAGGGAGATTTATCAAAGAGCCGTTGATAACGGTTGGCTCACCACCGATTCGATTCTCAGCAGCCCATACACGAGAAGAAAAACCGAGACTATTAATTATCGTGTTAACACAGAACCGCTTCCTGGCATCAAGATCGACTTTACGGGAAACCGCACCTACAGCGAAAGTTACCAGCATTATTTCCGTGCCAACGAATACGGTCAGTTTGAGACCTTCACACCAACCAATGGCGGTAACTTCACCATGTCGTACCTGATGCTGAAAACCTCCTTCACAAGCGAATACAACGACAAATCGGAAGGTTCGCCCTTGTTCGACAAATTGTTGAGTAATAGAAAAACCATTGCCGAACGTATCGCCAATGGCAATGACCAATGGGTGCATCAAGTCAATAATTATTTGTACGATAGTGTGGCAGGAGACTACTTCCCGCAAGGCTATAATTCAGGTGCAATGGAGGTCTTGATGTATTCATTCATTTCGGCTTATACGGGCAAGGATGCCAAGACCATGAAACTGACTCCGTTCCCATCCATTCCGTTGCCAAACTGGACGCTCTCCTACAACGGCTTGACCAATATCCCAGCCATCGGCAAATTGTTCAAGACTGTCAACATTTCGCATTCCTACAAGTCGAACTACGCCATAAGCTCGTGGGCAACGAATGTGTACTACGACGAGCACAACACCATTCAGCCATTTGAAAATTCGACCAACTTCATTCCGAAATACGACATCCAGCAGATGGTTCTTAACGAACAGTATCAGCCTCTTATCGGTGTCGATTTGGGTCTGCAGAACTCCATGACCGTCAACTTCCAATTCAAGAAATCACGCACTTTGACATTGAGTTTCACCAACAACCAGCTTACCGAAGTAAACGGCAGGGAAATTGTCATTGGAACTGGTTATCGTATTAAGAATCTGTCGTTTACCGTTACATCTCTCACTGGCGACGGCAAAGGCAAGACGCTTAAGAACGACCTTGTGCTCAAGCTTGATTTAGGATTCAAGCGCGATAAGACCATCTTGCGCCGCATTGACGAGAACAATAATCAGGTGTCGGCTGGTCAGAATAAGATAAATATTTATCTCACAGCCGATTACACCTTCAGCCAACGCTTGAGCGGACAGTTCTTCATCAAGCACGACATGAGCAATCCGTTTGTCTCAAATACCTATAAAACCTCACAGACATTCGGCGGCATTACGCTACGTTTCAGCCTCGCACAATAAATTTACAGTAAAATGCAGCAGATGATTTAAAATTATGTATTTTCGCAGCCAGAACATTAACACTAATAAATAATAAAAATGAACATTCCAGCAAACTTAAAGTACACAAACGATGACGAATGGATTCGTCTCGAAGGAGAATTCGCTTACATAGGCATTACCGATTACGCACAACACGAACTCGGTGACATCACTTTCGTTGATGTTGACCCAGACATCGTTGGCGACAACCTCGATGCAGAAGAAGAATTTGGCGCTATCGAAGCCGTCAAGACAACAGCCGAACTGCTGATGCCTGTCGGTGGCGAAATCGTTGAAGTCAACGAAGCCATCCTCGACGAAGAAAACGCAAAACTCGTCAACAGCGATCCTTACGGCGAAGCCTGGATCATCAAGATTAAGGTGAACAACGTTGCCGACCTCGACAACCTCCTTGATGCAGCTGCTTACGAAGCTAAGATCGGTTAATCTACCCGTCTTGGAAAAGCTGACAAGAAATATCTACCCGGGACTCTTTTGTGGAATCGTAATACTGATTCTGACAGGGCTTCCGGGTTCTTGTTTTCCACGCGTCAAACCCGCTATCGGTTTGGACAAAGTGGCTCATATTGCTATGTATGCAGGATTCGCCTTCATGTCGATATGGGGCTACCGCGAGCCATTCGGTAAAAAAGACAAAAAAGAAAAAATCAAATCACTGATTATTACATTTTTAATTAGCATTCTATTTGGTGCTTTGACTGAAATCATGCAGGAAACTATCTGTTATCAACGCACTGGAAGTGTTTACGATTTCATTGCCGATGTCATCGGAAGTCTGCTCGGAATTGCATTTTTCGCATTTTTACAAAAAAAGAAAAATAAAATTGCTGTTTAGCGCGTTTTGTAATTAAATAATTACTACTTTCGCAACGCAAATAATAGCATAAATTTAAAAGACATATAACTATGGAAGAGAAAAAGTCACCTAAAGCAAATCTTGAGAACAAGAAACTGATGTTCATACAGATAGGCTTAATCATCAGCTTAGCTGTAGCATGGGCTGTATTTGAAATGAAGAGCTACGACAAACGCGAAATCGACGAAAGTCTGCTCCGTTCAACAGAATTATTGGACGAAGAAATGGTGGAAATCACCAAACAAGAGGAACCAAAACCACAGCCAGTGGAAATGCCAAAACAGACCACTCAACTGGAAATCGTTGAAGACGATGTTGAAGTAGAAGACATTGAAATCAACGCTGAAATGGACCAGAACGAAGTCGTTGAAGAGTATGTCGCTCCTGAAATCGAAGAAGAAGAAGTCGTCGAACAGGAAATCTTCCAAATCGTGGAAGAGATGCCTTCGTTCCCAGGCGGCGAACAGAAACTTTTGGAATACGTTGCCAAGAACGTGAAATATCCTCAGATTGCCCGTGAAAGCGGCATCAAGGGTCGTGTGTTCATCAGCTTCGTTGTCGAACCTGACGGCTCGGTTTCAAATGTAAAGGTGCTCCGTGGTATTGGCGGCGGTTGCGACGAAGAAGCTATGCGCGTCGTTAAGTCGATGCCTAAATGGAAACCTGGCAAACAGCGTGGTAAGGCAGTGCGTGTCTCTTACATGCTGCCAGTAAACTTCCAGCTGCAATAAAGAATAGAGTTTTAGAATTGTTTTTGAAAAAAAGGACGCACCTCGGAAAGTGCGTCCTTTTTCTATGCTTGATAACTTATTGTTTTTGAGAAAATGAATCAGTCAGAAATCTCACATTAATCTTTTCTGTTCTTTGCTATGCACCAACAAACGCAAAGTGAATCGTATGTTTACTCAGATTTTTCAACGGAAATCAGCGAGAGAAGAATAACTGTGCTGCTGATGGAACACCAGTTCAAATAGCGTAATATTTGATTCAAAAAACAGTGGGGAAGTGCATCAACAGTGTGAGAAGTATCATTTTATAATCGTAATCGAACCTTGCAGTTTCATGGTTTCCTCACCTTCCAAGCCTTGGAATTTCACTTCGCAGACATAAAAATAGGTGCCGTCAGGACACGGCTGATTGTTATGGCTGTTCTTTCCATTCCAATTAATCATAGGTTCCGAGGTCTCCAAAAGCACATTGCCCCAACGGTTAAAAATCACCATTTTCACATGATTAATGACCGATAATTGGGCATGAATCGGAACGAACAAATCATTATAGCCATCGCTATTGGGCGTGAAGACATTGGGCAATTCGTAAATTGGACAAGTCTCATAATCAACGCAAAGTGTGTCGGAGGGCTGTGACTGATTCCCCTTTACATCAAATGCAACCACATAATAGCAGCCCACAACCGATGTGATTTCCTCGTGCAAGTATTCCGTTACCGTCGGATTGTCGATTTTCGTCAAAAGCTCAAAATCATGCTGCAGTGATGTCGTGTGATAAATACGGAAACCTGCTAAATCTTCGTCTTGTATCTTCTGCCAAGTCAGCAGATTGGACACGGCATCGCAATCGGTTTCTATCTCAAGAATCGGTCGCTCAGGTGGTTCGTTATCGTTTGGCGTGGCGCTAACAATCGACGAATAGTTCATCAACGGACTCACAATTCCATCCAATGAATAATGGCCGAAAGTGCAGACGTAATAACTGTAACTTCTATCGTTTTCCAAAGGACTATCAACAAAATTCATTTGTGCTGTTGTCGCAATCTTTACAAAACGGTTTTCCTGTTGGCGGAAAATCTGCGTGCTGTCGATAATCCAAGGCACGTCCTCAGTCCATTGTAAAGTCACTTTTTCATCACCGCCAGTCGCTGTCAGGAAAACGGCTGATGCAAATGCGCTTTCACCCATTGTTTGTTGTTGTGCATCGTTCATTTCCACTTGATAGCTAAGATTTTGCAACAAGGCCAGATTAACTGAGTTATCCATGAAAACGGTATCATTGCCGGAATAAACGACAGATGCGGCACCATCCAAATTGCGTTTCAACTGATAATGGAAAGGTGGCGTATACTGTGCATCAATATCAGTTGGCTTGACCCATTTTATCAGGACATGACCCGAAGACAAATCTTCGGGATTGTTGCTTACTTGGGTCATCAAAGGCAAATCGTTTTTCAGCGAAACGCAAACTGCATCACTCACCTTGCTTTCGGCGCCATCGTGGAAAACGGCAACTATTCTATAGCAATAAGTTGCGCCTTGTGCCAAGTTAAAATCAGTAAATGAAGTGGATGAAATGTCAGTAATCTCAGCAATCATTTGAAATCCAGGACGAATGCCCGTCTCGCAGGCATCAGGTTCATAACCATCGCAACCGATTTTTCGATAAATGCGCAGTGCCACAGCATGTTGACAAGCGTAAGGCGACCATGAAAGTTGTATGTCGTTGCCTTGCGCTGAGCCGTATAAATCCATCACTTTCGGTCCGATGACCGTAACACTCACTGTTTTCACATTCGTCAGACTCACGGGATGGCCATTGTCTTTGGCATGAAAAACAAGCTGATATGGAGCACGTCGCACATGCACGCAATCGGTATTCCAAATAAAGTCAAAGGAAGGATTCAAGCCGATTGCTGTTTCGGGATCCATCATGGCGGGATTGTTGGTCAACTCAAACGGTGCGCCGGAAGCTGTCAGTTCCACACTATTGTTATTGGGATCGGAGGCCGAAACAGAGAAGAAAAGCTGCTGGCCGGCTTCAACGCAAGTGTCATTTAGACAATGGATTTCTGGCAAATCATTGTCGCAAGCTGCAATCAGGATTTGCATGTCGCGAATGACGGAGCCGATTTTCACGCCGCCGCGCCATTCCTCGACAATGAAAGCCACATTGTATTCGCCTTGCAGCATCGGGTTCTCCCAATGCAATTCGCCCGTCACAGGATCCATCTCAAAGGTTGATGAGGCTTGTGGATAAGTGAAACTCGGAATATCCTCGCCATTGAAGCCTTTGCAAGGCAACAATCTGTAACTCAGGCTGTCGCCGTCGGGGTCGTATGCCGCAGGGTTATGAAGATAAAGTTTTCCAACGCAACCTTTGTCGACGGGCGCATTAAGCAACTGGACGGAATTGTTGTTGCCAAGGAAAGGATTAATGACCAGTTCGGTCTCAATATACATAGGAATCGTGACGGAATTCTGAATATTGACCACGCCATAATTTCGGTTTGCATCCTCCATGCTGATGACGTATGTGCCAGCCGAAGAATAATCGTGACGCATTTTGTAGATGTTGAGCGTATAGTCGTCGCCTAAATTCTGCATCACGACACGCGGCACATAGTCCTGAAAGCCGTCGCCCCAATTCATCAGAAGGGAATCGCGTTGCAAGCCTGCCGGACTGGGCGAATAAGTGTAGCAAGTCAGCGTAAATTCGTATGCATTGCCACCAAGCCACTTATAGGTGATTTCGGCCGCACGCTGATGCGTTGCCATTGCCGGAAAAGCAAAAGCAAACATCAGAACTAAGACTGTAAATAGTTTACGCTTCATTTGCAACAATCCTATTTGGAGTGCAAATGTAGTGTTTTTTTTGGGAACCCCGTTTATTTCTTCATAACAGTTTATTTTTGGCTACAGAGGCACTAATTTCATTTATTCTTTCCGACTTGATATTTATGCCAATCGTCATCTTTTTCCACAAAATTTACAAATGAAATGCCGCAAAGTTTACAAATGAAATACAGCAAAATTTATAAACGAAATGCCACAAAATTTACAAATGATGCAGCAAGTCAAATATTATTTTGTATTTTTGCAGCGTTTAATTTCAATGAATTATGAATTATTTACCACGTGTTGCCGACAAGTTGTTGCAAGATCGTTTAGATGCTATGGGCGCAGTCCTAATTGAAGGTCCAAAATGGTGTGGAAAAACCACGACAGCCGAGCAAAAGGCTAAAAGTATAATAAAGATGCAAGACACTGCCCATAGAGAACAGTATCTGATGGCAGCCTCAACCCTGCCCACTATTCTGTTGGAAGGTGAAACACCCCGTTTGATTGACGAATGGCAAGACGCGCCAATGCTATGGGACGCTGTGCGGACCCTTTGCGATGAGCGTGGCGGCACACCAGGGCAATTCATTCTCACTGGAAGCAATGCGGTGGATGAGAGAAACATTCACCATAGTGGGACTGGCCGCATCACACGCATGGAAATGTACCCCATGAGTCTTTGGGAGTCATGTGAAACAAACAGTTCGGTATCATTACGGCAGCTATTTGACAACCCTAAAGGTCAAGTCTTTAGCAAATCAGATTTAGATATTGAATCGTTAATTTTTGCTGCTTGCAGAGGTGGATGGCCAGCCAGCCTAAAGGGAGTGACAAACAAGGCAAAGCTGTTTGTGGCGGCAGATTATGTCGCTTCGGTTTATGAAAAAGATATTTCTCGTGTAGATGGCACTACCAGAAACCCAAAATTGGCGAAACAAATATTGCGCTCGTATGCAAGAAACATTTCCACACTCGCCAAAACATCGTCTATGCTTGCTGATGTGACGCATTCTGGAAACATTGAGTGCAGCCGTCCGACTTTCGACAATTACGTGAGTGCCCTTGAAAAGCTCTTCGTCATCAACGATATTGACGCATGGTGTCCGGCAATACGTAGCAAGTCGGCTATACAAAGCAGTCCCAAGCGAGCGTTCTGCGACCCCTCGATAGCAGTCGCTTTATTAGGCATGTCGCCCGAATCCATGAAAAATGACCTAAAAACATTCGGATTCATCTTTGAGCAATTGTGCATCCGTGACTTGCGCGCCTATTCTCAATATTTGGGAGGAGACATTTCCTATTACCATGATCGTTATGGCCTTGAAGCCGATATTGTTCTACATTTGGCAGATGGCAGATATGCCTTGGTTGAATGTAAATTAGGAAGTGGAGAAATTGAAGCAGGCGCGGCACATTTAGTTGAAATCAAAAACTTGATAATGGAGCATAACAAGGCAGAAAAGCAAATGCCCATTAGAATCCCTGACTTGTTGATTATCCTGACAGGCGGCGAATTCGGATTCACCCGCTCCGATGGTGTCAAAGTCATCCCAATTGGATGCCTCTGCCCTTAGTATTTTTGGCTGTAGAGGCATGTTTTTTCGTTCAGACAACCAAAAATAAAGATTTTCATTCCAGATTACATTGTATTAACATGAACAAAAAAAAGCTGCCCCTGCCGCCTTCCTATGGCATTTTTTATGAGAAGTTATCCAAAAAATCAGAAACATTCATTACTGGAATATCCGACATTTTGAAACCTTTTTCATCACGCGTCAATATGAAATCAACTTCTTCACGCTTGGCAGCGAAATACTGCACTGCATCCTCAAAATCAGCAAAATCACCATTTAGCGTTTGCTCAATACACCCATTCCCGACTGAGACTATTGTGACCAGTTTCTTTAAGCCAATGAGAGTTTCATATAGCTTTTTCTTGTCGAAATTCTTACCAGCAACGTAAACCACATTAATAAAAGTCAAATCGGTGACAATCAACTCTACTTCCTTATCCTTGGCCATTTGGAACAGAACAAGAGTATCGTGAATCCAAGGTTCGCGAAATTGAAGCAGGTCAAGGACAATGTTGGTGTCAACAAAAAGTTTCATCACGAGTACTTTTCCAGCAAGTATGTTTCCTTTTCAGCTTTCCAATCGTCAGTAGCGTTGGCGTCAGAAAGGCTTCCCGCCAATTCCATTACTTCCTTTGAAATTTCGCGGTTGCGCACATTGTCTGTTTTTCCCATAGCGAATTGCAACAGGAAAGACTCAATCACAGACGACAGATCCAAGCCGTGGGCTTGAGCGTAGAGATATGCCCTGTTAAGCGTTTGACTGTCAATATGTAGGTTAGCTGTTTCAAACATAATTTCATATTTTTTTGCAAAAATACACACTTTTCCTTTTTCATGCCACAATATGACAAAAAAAACCGATTGACTAAATCTAAAAATGGAAAATCAAAGTTCAGACAGCCAAAAATAAAGATTTTCATTCCAGATTACATTGTATTAACTTGAACAAAAAAAACGCATCCGAAGTAATCGGATGGCCCTTTTGCACTTGGTCGAGAAGAACGGCATTGATTAGCGGACAAGGTCATCGAGCATGGCACCTTCGACAACCTGGGCTGTCCAATCAAAAATCTCATCCCGTTCATTTAGGATAGCATCTCTTCGAGAATCATTTGGGCAAAAAACGAGGGGCTGCCAGACTGGGCTTCCCGCAGCCCCTCCAAATGCTTTTCTTTCCTTTTGTTCGGTAGTCGAAAAGACCGGCCAAGGTATGACAGTGGACTTGCTAAATGCTCTAATTACATTCTTTCCAGTTCATTAGCCCTTTCAACAGAGATGCCAAGTCTGATGCGTGTCTTCTCAAGGTATTTGCGTTCTTTCGGGCCTATTTCACCATAATCTTCCCTGACTTCCTGAACCTCATCAAGATATTCCTTTTCTTCGTCGGTGAGTTGCGATTGGCTGACTGATGCTTCTATTTCTGCCGCCCTGCTTTC
>JAGHSL010000433.1 GCA_018065885.1 Candidatus Limimorpha equi | reverse complement strand
AAATTCGGCCAACGAAACGCCATTGGCTTTTTCGCCTGATGGCAGGGAAATTTATTATTCGGCTCAGATTCAAAAATCGGCTGAAAATGTGCAATTTGCATCGGGATGGATTACCGAACTTTATAAGATTGGCGTTGAAGGTGGACGTCCGGAACAGGTTGTTGCCGTACCGGTTTGCAGCATGTCGTTTGACAAGGAAGGTAAGTCATTCCTTTATTATGATCGCAAAGGCAGCGAAAACATTTGGCGCAAACATCACACTTCATCGGTGGCGCGCGATGTAGTCTATTACGATGCTGAAAAACAAACGCATACCATTCTGACAACCAATGTCGGTGAAGACCGCGACCCGCGTTATTTGCCTGGTTATAAGGATGTCGTGTTTTTGAGTGAACGCAACGGCGGCAGTTTCAATGTGTATAAGGCTCCGGCTGATAATTTGGAAAATGTGCAGCAAATCACGGCTTTTGAACAGCATCCGGTGCGTTTCCTGAGTGTGGCGGATAATGGTTTGCTTTGCTATGGCTATATGGGTGAAATTTACACGCAACAGATTGGAAACCAGCCAAAAAAAGTGAATATTGAAATTGTGAATGACTTGGAACCTGAGCAGCTCGTGAAGGATAAGTTTGGCGATGTAGGCGATGCTGATGTGAGTGCCGATGGCAAACTGATTGCCTTTACGCAAAGGGGTGAAGTTTTCGTTACGGGTGTCGATGAATACAGCACGACAAAGCAAATCACGCACACGACCCAACCAGAGCGCAGTCCTTCGTTTTCGCCCGATGGCCGCACGTTGGTCTATGCTTCCGAGCGCGACGGTTATTGGAACATCTATCAGGCCACGATTTCCCGCAAGGAGGATTATAATTTCGTCTATTCCACTTTGATTGACGAAAAACCGTTTTTTGAAAAGGACGGCATTGACCGTACAACGCCGTGCTATTCGCCTGACGGAAAGGAGATTGCGTTTGTGGAAAACAGAAACATTCTGAAGGTCTATAACATTGCCAGCAAGGAAGTCCGTCAGATAACGGATGGTACCCAGCATTATGATACCGATGATTGGGGCATGGATTATGAGTGGTCGCCTGACGGCCAGTGGTTTGTCATAAAGCTGATTACCAACATGCACGACCCGTATTCTGATGTCGGCATCGTCAAGGCTGATGGCTCCATGAAGATTTACAATATCACCAACGATGGCTATATCACGGGCAATGCGCATTGGGCTTTGGACGGCAACGCCGTGATTTTCTCTTCCGACCGTTACGGAATGCGTTCCCATGCTTCGTGGGGCAGTCAGAACGATGCTTTTATTGCCTTCATGAATCAGGATGCTTACGACAAATTCCGTCTGAGCAAGGAGGAATATGCTTTGCTGAAGGAAACCGAAAAGAGTAGCAAGGACGAGAAAAAAGATGATGCCAAGGAGGAAAAGAAAGGTGGTAAGAAAGAGGAAAAGAAAGAGGAAAAGAAAGAGGAAAAGGGGCTGAAAACCATTGAAATAGATTTGGAACATCTGGAAGACCGTGTGCGCAGGCTGACACCGATGTCATCGAACCTTTCGGGCATTGCGCTTTCGAAGGATGGCGATAAACTTTACTTTATGTCGTCGTTTGAAAAGGGTTATGATTTGTGGGAGTTGGATGTCCGTGAGCGTTCCATGAAGATTTTGAAGAAAATGGGACAAGGTAGTGCAAGTTTGAAATGGGACAAGAAATGCGAAAACCTGTTCCTGCTTTCAGGCGGCAATTTGCAGACCGTTGACCCAAAGAGTGGCAAGTCGACTTCCATAAAATACGATGCGACGATGCAGCTGAATCTCGCTGAGGAAAGGGAATACATGTTTAATCATGTGTTCCAACAGATTGAAAGAGAGTTCTTCATGACGGACTGCCACGGCGTTGATGCCAAGGCTTTGAAAGAAGCTTATCGTCCTTTCTTGGAGCATATTAACAATAATGAGGATTTCTCTGAAATGTTGAGCGAGATTTTGGGTGAACTCAATGTGTCGCATACGGGTTCGGGTTATAGGCCTTCGCCAAAAAATCCTGATGCAACGGCTGAATTTGGCGTTCTGTTAGACCTTGACTATGAAGGCGATGGTTTGAAAATTGACGAAGTTGTCGAAGGCGGTCCTTTCGACAAGAAAGTATCAAAGGTTGTAAATGGTTGCATCATTGAAGCCATTGACGGCGAGGATGTTAAGGCTGGATTGGATTATTTCCCGATGCTGAACAACAAGGCCGGGAAACAGGTCTTGGTTGCCGTTTACAATCCTGAAACAGGTGAGCATTGGACCGAAATCGTGAAGCCCATCAGCCACGGCGCGATGAACGAACTGCTTTACAAGCGTTGGGTGAAACGCAACGAGGAAGCGGTCGATAAGTTGTCGGGTGGTCGTTTGGGTTATGTCCACATCAAGAGCATGGGCGATGCCAGCTTCCGCGATGTGTATTCACAGATTTTGGGTAAATACAATCTTCGTGATGGTATCGTGATTGACACGCGCTTCAATGGCGGTGGCCGTTTGCATGAGGACATTGAAATACTTTTTAGTGGCGAGAAATATCTTGAACAGGTCATCCGCGACAGCGTGGCTTGCATTATGCCGTCGCGCCGCTACAACAAGGCTTCCATCATGATTATCGGTGAGGCCAATTACAGCAATGCGCACGGCACGCCATGGGTCTATAAGCACAAAAACATGGGCAGTCTGGTCGGTATGCCGGTTCCTGGCACCATGTCGAGCGTGAATTGGGAGACTTTGCAGGATCCGTCCTTGTATTTCGGTTTGCCGGTAGTCGGCTATCGTACAAAGGAAGGCAATTATTTGGAAAACACACAATTGGAACCTGATGTTAAAGTCCGCAACACACCTGAAAAGATGGCGGAAGGCGTTGATGAACAACTTGAAGCCGCAGTGAAACAGTTGCTGAAAGAGTTGGAAAGCTTTGATTATTGGGGAAAATAAGAAAGTTTTTTGCCAGCATATTGTTTGTTGAAGA
>JAGHSL010000090.1 GCA_018065885.1 Candidatus Limimorpha equi | reverse complement strand
ATGCGGAAAGCCAATCAGCCTTCCGCATTTTTCATTTCATCAAGGATTCAAATCTTAAATCTTTAAATTTTAAATCTTTGAATCCTTAAATTCATCAATCCGCCATTTCGACAAGCTCAATGAGCGGGTGTTAAATCCAAACTTATTTCATTGCCTGCTCAACGGCGACGGCGACGGCGACGGTAGCGCCCACCATCGGGTTGTTGCCCATGCCGAGGAAGCCCATCATCTCGACGTGTGCCGGGACTGATGAAGAACCTGCAAACTGAGCATCGCTGTGCATACGGCCCATGGTGTCGGTCATGCCGTATGAGGCAGGACCAGCGGCCATGTTGTCAGGATGCAAGGTGCGGCCTGTGCCACCACCTGATGCCACTGAGAAATAAGGCTTGCCAGCCTGGATGCGTTCCTTCTTGTAGGTGCCTGCAACAGGGTGCTGGAAACGGGTCGGGTTGGTCGAGTTACCGGTGATGGAGACATCGACGTTTTCCAACCAAAGGATAGCGACGCCTTCGCGGACATCGTCGGCACCATAGCAGTTCACCTTC
The DNA here is from genome assembly GCA_018065885.1 of Candidatus Limimorpha equi. Classification (GTDB taxonomy): domain Bacteria; phylum Bacteroidota; class Bacteroidia; order Bacteroidales; family F082; genus Limimorpha; species Limimorpha equi. The sequence continues at coordinate 5,848 of JAGHSL010000090.1, read as the reverse complement.
GAGCGGAGACCTTTTGAATAAGGTGTGCGTTCAACGACTTTCACTTCGCCAGTGTAGTAGTCGAATTCGGTGCGGCAGTAGGTAAAACCATTGATGCGGCTGATGATTTTAGCAGCATCCTTGCCAAGACCATTCAGGATGACGCGCAAAGGCTTCTGACGGACCTTGTTAGCCATTTCAGCAATCTTGATGGCGCCTTCGGCAGCAGCGAAGCTTTCGTGACCAGCGAGAAATGCAAAGCATTCGGTCTCTTCGCGGAGCAGACGGGCGGCCAAGTTGCCGTGGCCCAGACCGACCTTACGGTCGTCGGCAACGGAACCATCGATGCAGAACGACTGGAGGCCTTCGCCAATGGCTTCGGCAGCCTCGGCAGCGCTCTTGCAGCCCTTCTTGATAGCGATGGCAGCACCGCAAGTGTAAGCCCATTTCACGTTTTCGAAGCAGATAGGCTGTGTTTCCTCTGCCATTTTATAAGGGTCGATACCTTTGGCTTCGCAGATTTCATCAGCTTCTTCGATGCTCTTGATGCCATACTGGTTCAAAGCCTTCAGGATGTTGGCCATACGACGTTCCTGACTTTCAAATTTTACTTCTCTTCTTGCCATGATGTATCCTCCTTATTCTTTACGTGGGTCAATATATTTAGCGGCTTCGGCGAAACGGCCGTAGGTGCCTTTTGCCTTTTCCAGAGCTTCATTGGCATCAATGCCCTTCTTCACGAAGTCCATGAACTTGCCAAGGCTGACAAATTCGTAACCAATGATTTCGTCATTCTCGTCGAGGGCGACGCGGGTGCAGTAACCTTCAGTCATTTCGAGGTAACGAGGGCCTTTTTCCAAGGTGCCGAACATGGTGCCGACTTGGCTGCGGAGACCTTTACCGAGGTCTTCGAGAGATGCACCGATGGCGAGGCCGCCTTCTGAGAAAGCCGACTGTGAGCGGCCGTAAACGATTTGCAGGAAAATCTCGCGCATGGCGGTATTGATGGCATCGCAAACGAGGTCGGTGTTCAAGGCTTCCAGAATGGTCTTGCCTGGCAAGATTTCAGAAGCCATGGCAGCCGAGTGGGTCATGCCTGAGCAGCCAAGTGTCTCAACGAGAGCTTCTTGGATGATGCCGTCCTTCACATTGAGGGTCAGTTTGCAGGCACCCTGCTGAGGAGCGCACCAACCGATACCGTGGGTGAAACCACTGATATCCTTGATTTCCTTAGCGCGAACCCATTTGCCTTCTTCCGGAATCGGAGCGCAAGGATGGTTGGCGCCTTTCTTCACGCAACATTGATGTTGCACTTCTTGTGTGTAAATCATTATTGTTGAATTGTTTATTTGTTGTTTTTGTTTGCTTTGTTTAATGGGGCGCAAAAATACGAAAATTACCATTGGTAAGCAATCTTTTCTTTTTTTGATTAATGTTATTTTTGCATTTAATCAAAAAATGAAAAATTACGGAAACCATTTGTTAATGCCAAACAAAGCTGTACCTTTGCACTCGGTTTTGGATGATATGAACTAAATAGAATTTACCATAAATGAATGCATAAATCTCTAACTTCATATAAACGTGGATTAGCAGCAGCTTTATTGTTGCTCTTTGCCGCGTATTATATTGATGTGAACTGCTTTGTGCATTCACATGTAGTGAATGGAGTAACGATTGTTCACTCCCATGTCCATAGAAATTCGCACCATGCTTCCAACGACGGTGGGCACAGCACCTGGCAGATAAATCTCATTGCGACAATCAATAGCCAATTCCTCTTTACCGACACCAATGGGAACACCAATATTAGCCCTATTGATTATGTAATTGAGACCATCCATCATGTACAGGAATGTCTGGCTCCACAGGTTCATAGCATACATTTTGGTCGGAGAGCCCCTCCGTCGGCATAAACGATTGCCTGATCTTCAATTATTTTTTACGTATTATTTTAATTCGACTTCTATTCTCGGATAGAGGTCTTAAACTGGTATTTAGATATGTCAACTATACAAAAACAATTTTGTATGGCCATGCTGTGTTTGTGTGCCATACATCTACATGCCGCAACACACTCTCACATTGCTGGTCATGTATTAGATGCTGCAACCAAAGAGCCTTTGAGCTACATCAATGTACATCTCAAAGGCACATCTATTGGTTCGACAACCGACGAGAGTGGTCATTATTTCCTGAAAAATGTTCCTATTGGACAGCAAGTCCTTGCCTTTTCTTTCGTAGGGTATAAAACGAAAGAAGTGCCTGTTCTGATTGAAGCGGATTCCACCTATATTTGTAATGTGGAAATCGAAGAAACAAGTTATTTACTTGAAAATGTCGTGGTCTCTGCCAATAAATATGAGACCAAACAAAAAGAAGTGGCATCTATCGTGAATGTCATTTCTCCCCATACCATAGAAAACACATGCTCTAACTCGATGGCCGACGTGCTGAATTTCCAGCCGGGGTTGCGGGTTGAGATGTCGTGTAGCAATTGTGGGGTTCCCCAACTGCATATCAATGGTTTAGATGGCCAATACAGCCAAATTCTATTGGATTCACGCCCCATATTTTCTTCTTTAGCCAGCGTTTATGGGTTAGAACAGATACCTACAGGCATGGTGGACAGAATAGAAGTGATACGAGGTGGATGCAGTGCTTTGTTCGGGGCGAATGCCATAGGTGGTGTTGTCAATATCATCACCAAAGAACCGAGCCGAAACTATATAAGCCTCAACAATCAAAGTCTTTTTACCGAAACAGGCTCCTATGACATCAATACCAACATCAATGCATCGGTACTATCGCCTAATGAAAAGGTGGGAACATATATCTTTGGCGTTCAACGCGACCGGAAACAATACGATCGTGACAACGATGGATACAGCGACATCCCTAAATTGCAGACAACCACATTGGGCTTCCGCAGTTTCTTCAGAACGACTTCTTATTCCAAGATTACATTGGAGTACCACCATACATCAGAATTCCGTCGTGGTGGTTATGGTATTGATTCCTTACAACCCCATGAGTCGCCCTTGACCGAACAACTAAAGCACCAGATTAATGCAGGCAGTCTTCGTTGGGACTATTTCACAGCCGACAATCGACATTGTGTGACACCATACGCTTCGTTCCAGCATACGGCTCGCGAAAGTTATTTTGGCACGAACTATAACCCCAACGCCTATGGACAATCCAAAGATATTACAGCCGTTGTGGGAGGCCAGTATCGTTTCTCCTATCCTTGCGGTCAAATGCCGGCTGACTTGAGTGCAGGTGTGGAATATTCGTCCAATCAATTGCACGACAGGATATTGGGATATCATCGCGACCTAAGGCAAACTGTTCACCTCTATGGCGGATACGTCCAAAATGAGTGGAAAAACACCAAATGGTCAGTGCTGATTGGCGGAAGGTTGGAGAGACATAATCTATTAACCAAACTCATCTTTACCCCACGAGCCAATGTGCGATATACGCCTATCAATGACTTGATTTTTCGGGTAGGATATGCAGGCGGCTACCGTGCTCCACAGACCTACGATGAAGACTTGCATGTAGGAGCCGTTGGAGGAGAGGTGCATTTGATTTCCATCGACCCGAATCTCAAAGAGGAACGCAGTCACTCGGTCACGTCAAGTGTCGATTGGTACAAGTCGATTGGCAAATGGGATATAAACCTCACGGCAGAAGGGTTCTTCACCCAACTCAATGATGTCTTTGCTTTGCGTGAAGAAGGATATGACGAGCAGGGAAATCTCTTGCTCATGCGTGTCAATACTACCGGCGCACGGGTGGCAGGGATAAATGTAGAGGGAAAAGTTGGATACGGCAGATTATTTACCATGCAGATGGGCTATACATACGAGAAAAGCCGTTATATAGAGCCGTTTCAATGGAGTCCGACCATTGCACCGCAAAAACGCATGTTTCGTGCCCCCGACCATTATGGATTCTTCATGGTGCATCTACGTCCTGTCAAAGGTTTTACCATCACTACAAATGGAAAAATTACCGGAAGTATGCTGGTGGAGCATTACGCAGGTTTTATTCCACAAGATGAAGAAGTGGAAACGCCTGTGTTTATTGAGTGGGACATTCGCATTGCTTATGAAATACCGCTTTACAAAAATTACACCTTAGAAATTAATGCCGGTGTCAAGAATCTGTTAGATCAATACCAACGCGATATGGACAAGGGAATGAACAAGGATGCCGGTTACATTTATGGTCCTTTCACCCCTCGCAGTTATTTTGTGGGGCTGAACTTGAAGATATAAGAAGCTGTTTTGATTTTATTCCGTCATTTTACAGGTAATTTGAGATTACCAAGGCATACAAGAAAATGCTTAAAAACGAAAAGAGCCTTGGTTTGTTCAGCCAAGACTCTTTTTTGATACCGAAGGCCAAACCTATTTCAATATCAATGGATTATGTAAAAAACCACATTATTAATTGATTCTCAATCTTTCAAGCAACCGATTGGGACGACGAAGATGCCATCCTTTCGCTGGTAGGCATATTGTCCGACTGCGGTCAAAACCATTTTGAATGAAGGGGCTGGCATTCTGCTTGTGTCAATGGTATTGGCGAGGGCTTGAAGCGAACTTACACCTTCTTCAATAAGTTTCGTTCCACCGAGTTTCACTTCAACAAGGGCGTATGTTCCGTTTCGGCGATGCAGCACCGTGTCACATTCAAGACCTGAACTGTCACGATAATGATACAACCGGCCATCGAGAGCTTCAGCAAACACACGCAAATCACGCACAGCAAGGTCTTCAAAGAACAAGCCAAAGGAATTCAAGTCATTAATCAGGTCGCTGGGGCCAAGGCCAAGGGCAGCGGTTCCAATGCTGGGATCAACGAAATGTCTGGTATCACTGGTTCGAATTGCCGACTTGCTCCGAATATTGGGATTCCAAGCCTCTAAGTCTTCAACGACAAACAATCGTTTCAACGCCTTTATATAGTCGGCCACCGTATCTTCATCCAGCGATTTGGCATCATTCGACAACATGTCGGCCTTAATGGTTCCATACGAAACCTGCTGGGCAATGTTTCTGGCGTATGACCGTAGCAAAAGCCTTGCACGGCCGGGATTGCGCTTCACACCGTCAACCCGCTGTATGTCAATCTCTGTCACAGCGTCAACATAATCCAGAGCTTGATCCAGAGCCAATTCGCCATGCAGGAATGTAGCCTGCGGCCACCCGCCTCGGCAAATAAGGAAAGCCAAATCTTCAAGACTAAGTTTGTTTAATTGAGGCTCGATAACGCCACCTTCAAACAAGTTTTTCAAGCTAATGCTTCCCAATGATTCGCCCGACTCGAAAAGGCTCATTGGCCTCATTTTGACACGGGCAATTCGTCCTGTTCCGCTATGCACAGTTTCGTCGGCTTGAGGAAGAACTGATGAACCTGTAAGTATAAACTGGGAAAAATCGCCACGGCTATCCACTTCGCTTCGGATACTATCCCACAACGACGGAATGGTTTGCCACTCATCGATTAGTCGGGGCGTTTCGCCTTGCAGCAAAGTCTTGGGGCTGACATCCATCATTTGCTGGCTTTGTCTCAAGACATCGCTGTCGCCAAGGTCGAGTATGCTCTTAGCCTGTTGCCGTGCTGTGGTTGTTTTGCCGCACCATTTCGGCCCTTCAATCAGCACGGCTCCTTTGCCGGCCAATTTGCGTGCAAGCAGTTTGTCTGCTATACGCTGCTTATATTCCCGATTCATAATGCATCGATTTGTGATTTCGCTGCAAAATTACTGATTTTATTTTAATTACAAACTATTTAATTTGATTTTCGGTCATTTATTGTCAATTTGTTCGGTCATTTGTGAATATTTTGTTCGGTC